>JBLNFC010000332.1:0-2773 GCA_050263355.1 Acidobacteriota bacterium | reverse complement strand
GTCGTCTGTCTTCGACTTAATGCCAAGAAAAGCAGCGGAGAATATGCGGGTCTGAAGCAATACATGGCTATCTTTGTTGCCGGCAGGCTGGACCAGATGGTGGAGGCGAAGCCGGAGCAATGCGCCGCGGCCGAGTACCAGCCATTCCCCGAAGCGGAAAAACTGACTCGATAACCGCCCGCCAGTCTGGGATTGTCGTGTCTCGCTCGCCTCGAGTCGGCGCATCTCATGCGGGCTTGCTCTTGTTACGATTCATGGATGTAATTTGCATCGACAGGAGCAGCACATGATGAACCGTCTGCGATTGGGCCTGCTCGGCGCGCTTGTCGTGAGCACAATCTGGCCCGCGGCTGCGCAGCCGCAGAACTATCCGAACCGGATAGTACGGTGGTGATTTTTCTTCTGCATCGTCAACGGCTTTGACACTTGGCGCGAGTCAGGTTTGACAGTTTTCGTTCCGGTTTGTTCTACGCGTCACCCCTGGGCATTGCGCTCGCGAGACAAATGGCAGCGCGGCAGCGCCCGCGCGGCCAGATACAGAAAATTTCGGCGGCCGAGTAGATGAGGAGGTTGCCCATCCTCATCCCTCACAGAGCCGGACGTGCAGATTTCCCGCTTCCGGTTCTTCATGGGAGAGCCTCGCTCGCAGTAGTGTAACGATGGACAATTCGAGGTGCTGGGAGAGGACAGCGCTTTAGGAGCGCAGTGAACCGGCGCCAGTAGCACCGGCTTCTGCGATCCCGCCGTGACAGCCATTTCTCCCAAATCCTCGCGACCTGACGGGCGTACCAGCTTAATCGTCGAGAGTTGCCGGTTATGCCGTAATAGGCATAGTGGCCCCGCATCATCGCGGTCAGATGGGCGTGCTGGTCCGAGATGGACTGATGCCGGTTGATCCGACACCAAGCCGTCACCGCCGCCAGCGCTCGGGCGTAACGGTTCTTCGCCGTTACTTGTCGCACCACATTGTTACCTGCCCGCGACTTCCCCCAAATGTGGATAAAGCCGAGGAAGGTGAACGTCGTGCCATCCGCCTCCGGATGGGTCGTCCCAGTTGACTCGGTGTTGCGGAAGTCGACGAAACGCGTCTTGTCGGGATGAAGCGTAAGTCCATACCGTGCAAGTCGCTTGCCCAATACGCCGAGGACCCGCTGGGCATCGAGCACGTGCTCGAACGCCATGACGGCATCGTCAGCGAAGCGGACAAGGGTACATCTCCCTTTGAGGCGCGGCCGCACATCGTGCTCAAACCATTCATCCAGCACATGGTGAAGGAAGATGTTTGAGAGGCAAGGTGAGATCACGCCGCCCTGAGGGGAGCCTTCGGCCGTGTGGCGCAGGAGGTCATCTTCCAGGACTCCTGCTTTCAGCCACTTATCGATCATCCGTCGAATCACACCATCCGTGACTCGTTGGTCAAGAAAGTCTCGAAGCTGAGAGTGCGGTATCGAATCAAAGTATTTTTCGATGTCGATATCGATCACCCACCGCAGTCCTTGGCTCATGAAGCCCGTACGCAGATATTGTAGTGCTTGATGAGCCGAGCGGCCGGGCCGGAATCCGAATGAGCAGGGTAGGAAGTCCTGCTCATACACCGTCTCCAGCACCATGACGATTGCTCTTTGCGCCACCTTATCTTCGAAGGTCGGGATGCCGAGCGGACGCCGCGAGCCATCCGTCTTCGGAATATAGGCCCTGCGCACCGGCGGCGCTCGATAGCGACCCGATTTGATGCGGTCCAGGAGGTCTAAGAGATTGGCATCCAGGTTTGTCGCATAATCGTCCGCTGTCACGCCGTCGATGCCGGGCGCACCATCCTTGCGGGTGAGCCGGTACGCCTTCTGCATCCATTCCAGATCGATGACGTGGTGTAGCGTCGACAACGCCACGCCTCGTTTCGTTCTTGCCAGTTCAGCTATCCGTTGTCGTTTCGTGGACAGGTTTGTGAGGCTCAAGGTCCTCTCCCGTGTTTCCCGTCAACGGCTCTCTCCTCACGGCACCCCTCTTTCCTCAGTCGGGTCCCGGTGAGTCCAGTTCCCCGATGTCATAGGTACTATTGAGGTGCTACGACTTCCCGTCACGTACACCCAGTCGCTTATTTGCTTCGCTTCCAGGGTCCACGCTGCCTTCCTCTGTTCGTGTCTCGCAGCAGTCTGCGCTCCCGGAAGGCCAAAGGCTGCTTTCCGGGCCGGGGTCATTGTTCAACCGGCGACCCGATTGCCGGTTTACTTCCACATGGACGTGAGCGGGATCTCCCAGGTTTCCAGGCGATCCATCCTGTGCCTTTGCCTCGGTCTTCGACCCCGGCCGAACCGACGATCCCTCGCCTATTTGACGGTTTCGTCGATGCTGCCCCCACGCTTCCCACGGTAAGGGCTTCAGCGGTTGATGAATTTCGGGGCTCTGTCGCGCGGCTTCGGCACCTGCTGCCTACGCTTCAAGAATCGTGTTGCCACCATCCCTGCAAAGCTCGCTTCCGGCTGGCTGGCTCGCCTTTTACCGGGAGGGAGTTGAACCCTCTGGATCGCTACAAAAGGTTTCAGATCACATCTCTCGTCCCCCTTTTCTGGATTTGTCCTGGCGCAAGGGAAGTTTCATTTTGAACCTCCCTCTAGCTTCACATCATTCGATGACCTCGTCGGTGCGTGCGAGCACCGGGATCGGGATATCGAGGCCAAGCGCCCTGGCGGTCTTGAGGTTGATGACCAGTTCGAATTCGTCGGCGAATTGGATCGGCAGATCGCCGGGCTTCTCGCCCTTGAGGATGCGATCG
>JBLNFC010000331.1:0-4422 GCA_050263355.1 Acidobacteriota bacterium | reverse complement strand
GAATCCAGCGAGTTCCGGTATTTTTCCTCCCTGTCCCTTCCTGTGGCTGACCGGATTCTACTGTCCGGGATGCGGAAGTCTGCGGGCTTTGCATCAGCTACTTCATGGAAACTTCGCAGCTGCATTGTCGCTTAACCCCTTCGCGCTGGTTTCACTTCCCTTCCTCGCATACGGCGTAGCGTCGAGGGCTGCATTTGTAATTCGCGGGCGCTACTTACCCCGTGTTTTCCTGCCCGCCTGGACCATCTGGGCTCTCGGGTGCGCGATTGTCTTGTTCGGCGTTCTTCGCAACTTTCCCGTGTATCCCTTCCGCTTGCTCGCTCCCGGAGGTATGGGGTGAATTAGTACAGGACGCAGTTCTTCGAATTACACCAGGCGTTTATTGCTGCCTTTTTTCCGGCAATCCTCACAGACGCCGTAGATCTGGAATGTGTGACGGGTAGTCTCGTAGTTATGCTGTCGCCCGATTTTCTGCTCGAGGTTGTCCACCTCAGGAGAGAAGAACTCGACTGAGCTGCCGCAGTCCGTGCACACCATGTGGTGGTGGCTGCGCCGATTGTACTGGTGTTCGTAACGCGCGATCCCATCATGGAAAGCAACTTCACTTGCGAGACCGCACTCGGCCAGCAGCTTAAGGGTGCGATAAACGGTGGTGAAGCCGATCTTTGGATCCTTCTTCTTCACTAGTCGGAATAGTTCGTCGGTCGAAAGATGCTCACGGGTCTCCAGGAAGGTGCGAAGTATCGTATCCCGCTGTTCCGTATGCTTCAGGCCAACACTCTTGAGATGACGATGCAGAATCTGCTGCGCTTCCCGGATCATCTCGCGCGAGATGGTGGGCTGATCGTCAATACGTTTTTGTAAGCTGGTGGGCAAGTGATCTTCGCTCGTACCGTGCTCATGATACTGGCGTTTCACTCGGCCTGCCAAATTAATCCTCGTATCTAAGTCGTATTAACCCGCCGGGAACGCCCGATTGTGTTTCTCTTTTCAGAAACCTACAATCGAGCTTTTCGCAATGACAACGCCCACTTTGTCTCCCCCGGCCTCGCGTGCCCGATCGCGTCTTGGCAGTTTGCTGAAGACTCTGCTGATATTGTTTGCCCTTTCAGGCATCGCACTGTGCGGCTACTTCTATTACGCAGCGCTGCTCGCCTTGCCCCGTCTTGACGGACCGGTCAGAGTTCCAGGGCTCTCGGCTCCAGTGAAAGTAACCCGAGACGAGCACGGGGTCGCTACCATCGACGCAGCCAACCTGGAAGATCTTTTTTTCGCCCAAGGCTATGTAACTGCCCAAGACCGGCTTTGGCAGATGGACGCGATGCGGCGCTTCGCTGCTGGAGAACTAGCGGAAGTGCTCGGACCCAGCCAGTTGCAACACGATCGCGAGCAGCGAATTCTCGGGCTGCGGGATGTCGCTCGCCGATCACTCCAGCAGTACTCGGCCCGCGATCGCTCCTATGTTGACGCCTATACCCGCGGAGTTAACGCCTACATACAGGAGCGCGGCGATTCCTTGCCGCTGGAGTTCCGCATTCTTCGCTATAAGCCCGCGCCCTGGACGGCCGAGGACGCCGTGTTAATGGGCGCCAGCATGGTGCAGAACTTGAATCATGGCGCCTACCTTTCAGCTTTGGAGAAAGAAAAATTTCTGGCTCGCCTCGGTCCTGAGCTGACAGGCGATCTCTTTATCAATTCATCCTGGCACGATCGTCCGCCGAGTAAGGCTCCCGTAAGAATCAATCAACGGGACGAGGATGATGATTCCAGCCCTGGCGGCAGTGACAGTGTCACGTCATCGCGGCCGCATCCGGCCATCGCTAATGGATCCCTTGGTCCTGATTTGTCGGTTCCTCGTGCGGGATCCAATAACTGGGTAGTTTCGGGAGCGCATACCGTGTCAGGAAAGCCACTGCTCTCCAACGACATGCACCTCAACCATCAGATGCCCAATCTCTGGTACGAAGTGCACCTGCGTAGCGGAGACTTCGATGTCGTAGGCGTGAGTCTCCCCGGACTTCCTTTCGTGATCGTCGGCCACAACCAGCGGATCGGTTGGGGATTCACCAATGTTGGGCCGACTGTTGAAGATTTATTTGTGGAGACGCTGAACGAGAACGGCCAATATCAAACGCCACGAGGTTGGCGGAACCTTGATCGGCGGCGTGAGGTGATCCACGTCAAAGGGGATCGCGATGAGCAGTTGGACGTCCTGAGCACCCGCCACGGACCCATCATCACCGACCTCATTCCCGGTGAGAAACGTGCCGTAGCTTTGCGTTGGACCCTCTACGATGGCCTGCACAATCCATTTTTCGACCTTGATTCGGCCCAGAACTGGGATCAGTTTGCGGAAGCTCTATCGCAACTCGATTCGCCGGGGCAAAACGTCGTCTATGCCGATGTCGATGGACATATCGGCTATCATGCCACCGGTCACATTCCCATTCGCGCCAAAGGCGACGGCAGCTTGCCGGTCAATGGAAGCGATGATGCTCACGAATGGACAGGCTACGTGCCATTCGAGAAGCTACCTACGGTTATTGACCCATCCTGGGGCATCCTGGCGACCGCCAATGGACGAATTTCGCCGGACGGTTATGGCTACAGCTTGAGCACGGAATGGGATGCTCCCTGGCGCACCGAGCGCATCTATCGCGTGCTGGAGTCGGGAAAGAAATTCGCTCCGGCGGACATGTTGGCGTTGCAAACTGACGTTTATTCGGCCTTTGACCGTTTTTGCGCTGAGCGGTTTGTTTACGCTCTCGACCACGCCAGGACTGTTTCGCCGCGTGCCAGGGAGGCGCTCGACTTAATGCGCGATTGGAACGGAATCATGGCTTCGGATTCGGCGGCGGCGACCATCGAAATTCAAGCTCGCCACGAACTTGCTCGCATTTTGCTGGAGGATAAGTTCGCCAACAAGAACGATCAATCACTGCCAAACCTGACCGCCAAGGACTACCGCTGGGCACTCGGATCGGTGTGGCTGGAGAATGTGCTGCTGAAGCAGCCAAAACGCTGGCTTCCGGGCAAGTATGCTGATTTCGATGCTGTGCTGGTTGCGGCCGTGGAAGACGCCGTTAGTCCGCCAGATGCGCCCTCCAAACTTGCAAACTGGAAACTGGGAGCCGCTTATCCCATCACCATACAGAATCCTGTGCTTGGAAAATTTCCGCTGCTAAGTCGGTGGACGGGACCGGGGCGAGTACCACAGTCAGGGGACGGCTTCACGGTGAAACAGGCGGCGGGAAATTTGGGTCCGTCAGAGCGCATCACGGTGGATTTCTCGAACCTCGATCAGAGCGCGCTCAACACGGTGACAGGCCAAGGCGGGAATTTTCTCAGCCCTTACTATATGGACCAATGGAAGGCCTGGTACACAGGATTTACCTTTACCCTTCCCTACTCTCCTGGGGCGGTTGATAAAAGCAAGAGACACGTGCTGCTTTTGGAGCCTGTCCGCTAATGGAAGACTTGATCGCTGCGACAAGGGATCGAAGCCGGTGATCAGCTGGCCAGCGTGGTGAGCTCGTCGCCTCGACAAGCTCGAATCAGCGCTTCCGGCCCTTCGATTCCGTACAGGAATGCGTCCGCTTCTATGGGCGGCCGTTTTTGCGGTTCATTGGTTATGGCCACAATGCGCCCGCTGGGCGAGTGACTCCGGAACTGCTTTGCCAACTCTTGGCGAACAGTGAGTGGGAGTGAGTAACAGAGCAGGAGCACCGCAGCACTATTTCGCCCAGCGTGCCGGAGAGCCTCTCTAGGATCACACGCCGTCAGCACATGGAACCCCGCGTTCCTCAGAACCGCCTCTCTCAACGAAAGCAACTGGTCGTCTGTTCCTACTGATATAACCGTGGGCATCGCTCGTCACTCTTCGCCATAGTATTTAAGATGATGTTGCTACGGTCAAGAGGCGCGGCATAGTCTCAGCGCGTATTGCCCGAGTATCGGAAAACTCGAGACGAGCTGCTCAGGAGACAAGCCATCCCTTTTTAGCGGAGTGCCGTCCGGCAAAGCTCCAGGTCTCCTGGGTCGCCTAATCCACAATGACAACGTCTTGAGCATTGCCTGAAATGTCGAATTGTTTCGAACTCGGCAGCAGAGCGTCGGTCACGGTGCTCCAGATACGGAGTTCCCCATTTTCGATGACGTAGACCTCATTGCGGCCTGTAACCGGCGCGATCCCGGTTACCGGACCAGGATCAGTTCCTATTACAACTTTGTTGAGACTAGGGTTGTAAATGGAGAGGCAGCCGCGTTGCTCATTCTGCGTGCTTACCTGCGAGCATTGCTGCGCGCCCACAAATACCTGGTTGTCCGAGGTCACTGCCATCCGCTTGTGCATGCCATCCGTGATGATGATCGGGCTCGCATTGCTAACTCTCAATGCTGACGTGTCAATCACGCTGAGCCTTC
>JBLNFC010000330.1:0-3264 GCA_050263355.1 Acidobacteriota bacterium | reverse complement strand
AGTGTAATTGTTCGCTGCTGTCGAACTTGCTAATGAGTAGCTTGGGAGGGATGCATGACGCATAAAAAAGGCCAGCGTTGCCGCTGGCCCCCAGCTTTCGACAGATGGTGACGCTTATTTCTTGGGAGCTTCGGTCATGGTGTCGCCGGCCATCTTCACCGAGTCGACCTTCACTTCGTTCTTCGAGCTATCGACATCGCCCTTCAGCGTGACCTCGTGTCCCTCGTGACCCTTGAGGGAATCGGGATTGCTGACCGTCCAGCTCTTGCCGTCCTTGTCGGTGATGGACTTGCCGTCGTCACTGACTTTGCCTGATACGGTGTCAGCTTTGGCAGCGCTCTGAGCGCTGTCCTGCTTGGCGGACGTTGGCTGCGCGGCATCTTGGGCTACAGCGACCATGGAGAGAACCAGCACAAAAGCGAAACAAAGCACCATTACTTTTCTCATGTTGCACTCCTCCTACACAGAATTGAGATTTAGAGACCTGCTAAGGGCCTGGAGTTACAAACAAAGTGACGCTATATCTAGGAACGAGTGACTAGTGGGTATAGGACGAGTGGCTGGACTGCTTGCTTGGTGAACCAAGTGTGCCTGCTAAAAGGGTATTTCGTCAAGCGGGAGGAGCTCAGTCCTTTCGCCGACTTTTCCTGAAGCTGCCGTCCGCGTACTCGCACGCGCCATATTGAGTGGCACGCCTGCTCACTGTGACTTGCTTTGCTCACGGTATTTCAGGAAGCGTTGCTGGCACGCAATACCCATTGATCTAATTTCTGCGAACTCCGGTGCCGCGCGAAGAGGAGTCAGCAACGGATCTGTATCCATCTGCGGGTAAGCGCAGTAGTTTTGCTCGATGGCTCGGCGCAACTCCTGGAAAGCGAGATCGGGATGGCCGCAGTAGGAATCCCATGCGGCCAGTAAGTATTTCTGACCGGGGTCATCATCCCCCATCAGTCCCGATCGTAATTTCTGTATATCCGGGTCGCTATTTGGGGTGGGCCGCTGGGCGAGGCACGGTTCCAGAAGCGGCCGACCGTAAAAAAAAGAGGGTGCCCGCGGCAGCGTCTTCAAAACTTGAAGTGCTTCCTCTCGCTTACTTTCGCGCGCAAGGATTTCTACGAGATAGGCCCTTTCGTACTCGGTGCCTGAAACCAATTGCAAATACTCTCTGGCGCGATCATATCTTCCCAAGGCCATGAAGACGCTGCCGCAAGAAGCCAGGTCCGTGGTGCCTGGATCGAGCGACCGACTCTTTTCGCATTCGCCGGCGGCCTCATCAAGGAGACCGGCGTACCACAACACATAAGCGTACACAAGGTGCGCGGATCCGCTGTCGGGCCGCTGACGGAGAAGCCTTCGAATGTCATCATAGGCACCATTCAGATCGCCCTCTTCACTCTCTATATTGATGAGGTCGCTGGCGGCGTCGACGCGCTCGGGATCCAGAGCAACAGCTCGGCGTAGTGCGGCCTTGGCGCTCAACTTAGCAGCCTCGCCTCCCCCTCCGAAGCCGATATTGTAGTAATAGGCATGGCCCAGCGCTGCCCACGCCGAAGCGTAACTGGGGTCAAGAGCCACGGCTCTTTGCAGCAGACGGATAGCTTCCTTGTTACTGTCGGCGAAGGAAGAGCTTTGGGAAATGGCCGTATCGGTGACCGAGAGCGCACGCAGGTAGAGCTCATAGGCTTCCGGATTGGGGGAGGCTTTGGAGGACGATTTGGAGACTCCGCTCACACCCAGAGCAGCAATCAAGCCATGCTGCACGGTCGCCGCCAGTTGTTGCTGCATCTGAATAAGGTTTTGGGTTGTGCCCCGCAAAGTATCGCGCCAAATGACTCGATTAGCCACCGGATCCACAGCCTCAAGCGTAACTTCAAGATTGTTTCCGGTAACGGCGAAATGGCCCGTGATAACGTCCCCAACTCGCATTTCCTGAGCAGCTTTTTGCAGATCCGGGTCAGCTCCCGTGTATCGGTTCGATGTTGCAAACGGACGAATCGAAAGAGACGGGTAGTAGCTCAGAGTCGTCGCAATATCATCCGCCAGTCCGATCCGAAGAAAGTCGTAGTCTTTCGAACCGCTTTCGTTTTGAAGGGGCAGGATAGCTATGGGACGAAGCCGCGTAGTTTCTACCGGCGAGGTCTTGCGAAGGTACAGAAACGCAACAATGGCAGCGACTATCAATACTGCCAACAAGATGGCTAGCAAGAAGTTCCGTCTTGGCATGGCGACAGGCGGATTCTTGCTTTCCGGCACTACAGGCTTTGAACCCTCGACGACGGTCTCAACTGGGGCCGCGATCTCATTTTGGCCAGGAGCAACGGCAGCATTTATAGCGCCTATAAATCGGTATCCGCGGCGCGGCAGAGTCTCGATAAATCTCGGTGTCTCAGCGGTATCGCCCAGCGCTTCCCGAAGCCGATTTACCGCGTTGTTGAGGCCGTGGTCATAATCGACAAAGGTGTCGTCGGGCCACAACTTTCCCCTGATTTCTTCTCGCGTGACCACCTCTCCCGGACGACTGAGAAGAATGGCGAGGACCTGAAACGGCTGATCATGCAGTTTGACTCTCGTGCCAGACTTGCGCAGTTCTCCCGAGCTCAAGTCCAGTTCGAAGATGCCGAAGCGGACAACGCGATCCGCAGGCGACGACGCAGGCATGAATACAGCACCCCGTTAGTTAAGAAGTTTACTCCTCCCGGGTCCATCTCTCACAAGTCCAAGGATCTGTGAGAGGAGTGGTTATAAGGAGCTTCCTTCTCAGCTACTTGTAGCGAGAGAAACATTGGAGCTGTCCGGGATTGTACCGGACCCTTGTGCGTGGCAAGGTGCGCCGAGCTCGCGGTCAGAAAGTCATAGGACGCGGGTTCCGGGAGCAGATCTCATGCGCACATCAGCAACTCTCTTAATCATGTTAGCGGCAGCTTGTATAAGCCAGGCGCAGCTGAAGGTGGAGAACAGGGACCATCTCGTGGTGCCATCGCAGCGACCGCAAATCATCTACGCCACGGCGTGCCGCGTAGTTCGGGAGGAGTTTCAGCTTAAACATGCCGAGTTGCGCGACTTCCCTCTCACCTTCGTAGTGGGAAGCCCTGAAGATCGATACGAAGACGATCATGATGCTGGTATCTACCGGATTTACTTAAGAGTCTGGGATGAAAAGAAGTTTGCTGTTGGCGTCATGAGGCTGGCCATCGAGGGCATGATTAACACGCAGCGACGAGATCATCTGGTTTGGGAAATATTGACACGCGCCAACGCCCTAAC
>JBLNFC010000329.1:0-3000 GCA_050263355.1 Acidobacteriota bacterium | reverse complement strand
TCGCTGCGGTTCGCGCCTGAAAGATACCGTTTGCTAGTTGATATCGCGCATGCAGACTATGTATTTGCATTGGAGTTTGGCGGAAGGAGACCGACATGGCCTCGCCGGAAACCTGACCATCAACCGAAAGATTCAGCAGGGCGGGTCCCTTTCTCGCGTTGTCGTAATGGAGTTTCCCGGAAAAGGAGATGTCCCCCGCCAGCATCAGGGGCCGCAATTCGTTCCCGAGATCCTCAGCGCTAATACGCGCGTCATAATCGCCGTTGACTATAGGATTCGTAAAATCGTCTATCTTCGCGCGCAGTGACAAAGTCGAGGAACCCGCAGTCATGCGGAGCGACTCGACTGAAAGGTGAACAGGAGTAAAATTAATTTTCGCAGTCAAACTGTGGCGAACAGGAGCGTACTTCAAGTATTGCAACCGGGCGCCTTGATACGAAATCGAGCCGCGGTAGTTCCCTGCTTGGTCATCGAACCGGAGATCAACCGCTACACCATATAACTCCGCATCGAGCGGGGTTTCCGTGTCCTCATAGCTGACTTCCCCGTTCCTCAAAAGCAGGTGGCCGACACCCAAACTCAAAGCCGGCTTGTGCTGGCTGGCTGAACTCTTCGACAATTGCGGGACATTGCGTTCGCGAGCTTCAACCAAATGCACCACGGGGTGATCGACAAGAACGTCATCTAGAGTTAATTGTCGCCTCACCAGTGACCGGATGCTCAAGCGCACCGTAATGGTGTCGACGTGCAGCATAGGCGGCCCCTCCCGATCTTCCCTGTGGTGAAGTACTACGTCGTGAAAATGCGCCGTGATAGGCCACGATTCGAGCTCCAAACGTGTGATTTCGACATTACTTCCGGTTACACTGCCTAGCTCCTTCACTACTGCATGAACTATGTATTGGCGGACGATCTCGCTTTTCACGAGAAAGGGCTCGCAGGCTATTCCAGCGACAATCAAGACCGCCAGAACTCTTATTGTCCAAACAATTGGACGTCGTAGAGCCGTAACTGCCTCCTAAAACGCTTGTCCTAACGTGATGAAGTACTGGGTCGGACTGATCCCGCTTACCGGGTTCAGGTTATGGGCGACATCGATGCGAATCGGCCCAATCGGTGTTGAGTATCGCAGGCCGAATCCCACCGTGTTGGTATAGTTGTGTACAAGATCCTTGAGGTTGATGGCGCTGTACACATTGCCGCCGTCGTAGAAGACCACTCCACCCAATGCTTTCTTGATACCCAGCGGGAATCGCATTTCAGAATTCAAAATGAAAAGTTGTCTCCCTCCTACTGGAACGGTGACGTTGACACATCCGGACTCGCCTTCCAGAACATCGCAAAATGGCACTATGCGCTGCGGCCCAGCCTGATTGATCGGGAATCCGCGCAGCGTTGTTCCCCCGCCGGAAAAAAACAATTCACTAGTCGGGACAAAACTTCCCGCCATGGCTTTCGCCAGACCCAAACGAACGCTATTCGCGAATACTATGGAATGCGTCGTTCTGTAATAGGCGCACTGCCCGAACAACTTCGCAAAGGTTGCGCTCGACCCGAGTGCCGTCGGCGTAAGCCCCAGATTCACAGTTGCGTAGGTTCCGCGGTGTGCATCGAGCAGATTGTCGCGAGTATCTCGAATGATTGCGCCGGAGATCGTGGACAGACGAACGTCACGATCTTGCGGAAGTACAAGCTCGGGAACCAGCAAATCAGTCAGGTATGTTTTATTGAATCGGTACCGAAGCTGCAGCCGTGTGTCCTTCTTACGGCTGATGAGGTGCTCGATCTGAAATGATCCGGTGCCCAGCTGAGCGGCATAAAGCGGGTTCTCGGTGGTGCGCTCGCCCGAAAAACTGGTGATAGAACTCCATTGTGAACCGATAACCTGGGGTTGGGTATAGCTGAGAACAATCTGTTGATCAAGCCGAGACACCAGGAAGAATGCGCTTGCGGTTTCGCCGAGCCCTCGCATATTTCGACGTGAGAATTCTATCGAGCCACGCGGCCCCGCATAGGTCGCTTCGCTGGGTGCGATTTCATGATTTTGCAGATCAACAGGGGGGAGCCCCGGGACGGCCACACTACCGGAGGGCACGTTCCCACCGCGATGAGCAACGTCAAATCCGAATCCGTATGCGATCTCGTTACGACTCGATTCGTGAACCCTGACGACAGCGGCTTCGTCAGTCTGATCGGTGATCGGTCTCTTCGGCCCCACCTTCGACCAGTCGAAAATGTTCAGAGCAAAAAGGCGGCTTTCTGCCTCCAGCAGGTCCCCTCGTTTCATCGGAGTCTTAGGCCGAATCCGCGCCGTGTTTTGAATCATCGAGAGACGCGTTTGCTCGCGCCCCACGTACGTGACCTGGCTAACCTGCACCAGTTGTCGCTCGGCAACGGCATAAGTAACATCCACGTGCAGTGGATCGCTCTGATTCCTCTGTACTGTGGCGTTGACCTCGGCATTCAGATATCCGCGATTCAAATATGTCGCTAGAATCCGGTTGCGGTCGTCAGACAAGCGGGCATCGGAGAATGGCTTTTTGGGTTGCACCTGAAAACCCTTCGGACCGCCAAGCTCGCCCACTGGCACATGGTCATTCCCGATCACATGAACGTTGTCGACCAGCGTTTGTGGTCCTTCTTCAATTTCGAATGAGAGATCAATCTTGGGATCTCGGTCAGTGATCTTCGGAGTGACTTTGACGTTCTCGTATCCGCGTTCCTGGTAAAGTGCTCGCAGGTTCTCTTCGCTCTCGGTCACAAGTTTCTGACTTATTTTGCCGCAAGAGAACAGGCGCGATTTCTTGACCGAGACCTGTCCGAGAAGTTCTTTCTCTGAAATCCGGTTAGCTCCGCTGAATGAGATATGGTGGACTTTGTGTTTCTTGCCTCGTTTCACCTCGTATAGAATTGCGATCCGGTCTGGCGACTTCTGGGAGTCGGTTTTTACCTCGACATCGAAAAACCCCTTCTTTTTGAAATACTCGGTGAGATTCCGCT
>JBLNFC010000328.1:0-3259 GCA_050263355.1 Acidobacteriota bacterium | reverse complement strand
GGACTCAACAGTTCCGCGAGGGTGCGGCCGAACGCGACGGTCTCTTCAGCTGAGTGAGTTGTGAGTTCGCGGGCATCCATAACACGTGCGAGGCTCTGATTAGTATAGACAGGGCCCTGTACGGATGTCCGCACTCGCTGCCTAGAACGTCCCGGTGGACGGCGACGGGTTCGATTGTATGCCCGCAAAGCTACGGTCTAGTACAGAGTCGAGAGCCATGCGCAGCTTGCGATGATCGTCGTCGCCCAAGGCAATGAAGCGAAAGGGCTGCAAGCAGCCATTCTCGGCGTGGCGCGCGACGGTAAGCATCTCTGCCATGCCGGAGACGGATCCTGATTTCGTTTTGAATGCGATCTCTACGAAGTCACCGCGTTCCAGGGCACGCGTCATTTGCAGCATGCCCCCGGTGGCGGAGATTGTCTGGAGTTGAGCTTTAGCGCGCTTGCCATCATCTAAAACGACTGCAGCCGGTACGGCGCCACCGAGCTGCACTCGCGGAGCACGCCGCGAAGAGTGGGGTTGGGGGAAGTGGGTCATAGCTATGTGAACTATGCCATGGGCCAGTAGTACAGGGCAGATTACGGAAGAACCTTGTACGGATTCCAGGCCGGGGCATGCACAAAAATCAGCAATCACTTCCACATCAATCGCATAGGGGCGTTATCAGAATGGGTAATGTACTCTCGGATATGGGCCAGTCCGCTGTTCGCTCACGGCTGCGCCTGAATGTAAGAAAATCTTTCAGCTGCCGCTTCGCGGGTACGACGGAATGCCGCCGGTAGAGCGTTGACCAGATCTGTGGCAACCAGCGAGTGCTCGCCCATACTTTCTCGCGCGATGTCTCCGGCGAGGCCGTGAAGATAGACGGCGGCGATCACTGCTTCGAAGACTTGCGTTGGATGTTGCGCCATCAGTCCCGCAATAATGCCTGTAAGGATGTCGCCCGTCCCACCTGTGGCCATTCCCGGATTGCCGGTTAGATTTACCCAGACTGTTCCATCTGGATGAGCAATAAGTGTGCGATGGCCTTTGAGCACAAGAATCAGCTTGTGATCGCGCGCGAAACCGCGTGCGGCAGTGACGCGATCTTTCTGAATGTCCCCGGTCGATAAGCCCGTGAGCCGGGCCATTTCGCCGGGATGAGGCGTGAGCACGAGACCTCTGTCTTTTCCCTCTAACTGGGCCGCTTTCCCTTCGAAGGCATTTAAGCCATCAGCATCAAGAACTGCCGGCAATGGATACTTGCTGATGATGGTGCGAACGAATTCGGAAGTCTCCAGATGACGAGAAATGCCGGGCCCTATCGCGAGCACGGTTTTACCTTCAACGAGCCGGTCAAAGTGGCCATATTCCAGCGCACGCAACGAAATTGTGCCAGCTTCCGTTTCCTCGAGAGGCTCGGTCATCAACTCGGGATGAAAACCCGCAACGGTTGGCAGCACCGAGCTCGCGGTTGCCACTGTGGAAAGGCCTGCACCTGCTCTTAAGGCGGACATCCCAGCCATAGCGGCCGCACCAGATTTTCCGACCGAGCCGCCAACTACGAGCACGTGCCCGAAGTTCCCCTTGTTCGAATCGGGCCGGCGGGAAGCGATGAGTGGGGCTACGTCATGCGCCGTAGTCAGATTGAAGCCGAGAGAGGAGGTGATTGCTTCGCCAGGTGATCCGATGGGAGCGGTCACGATAGGACCAGTCGTGAGATCGCCGAAAACATGCGCCAACTTAGGCGCGGTAAAGGTAACAATGGCATCGGCCCGCGCCCGCAATTCGGTGTCGGGTCGTGTAGCGTCTGAGTTTGCGCCGGAGGGAATGTCTACCGCGATAACCGGGGCAGCACTGGCGCTGATGGCGCGGATTGCGTCGGCATAAAGTCCCTGCACTGGGGGACGAAATCCGGTTCCAAGAATGGCGTCGACCAGAAGATCGGACTCGAATACCGCGCGCGCGGATTCATGCTTGAGGTCCGGCTCAGAGCTCACGATTGCAGGCGTAATAGGCAGCTTCTGAAGCATCAGCGCTGCATCGCCGCGGAGGTCCGCGGGATTGGCCAGAAGTAGCAGAGACACTTCCCTGCCCTTTTCGTGAAGCTTACGCGCGGCAACGAAGCCATCGCCTCCGTTGTTCCCCTTGCCGCAAATTACGCCAACGCGCGGAGCCGAGGGATATCGAGAGATTATGAAGTCAGCCACGGCCGTTCCGGCGTTCTCCATAAGGGCGAGCGATGGCACACCAAAGCGCTCGCTGGTAACGCGGTCGATTTCCCGCATTTCCGCCGAGCTCACGATTTTCATGATTTGAGAGCCGCTGTCGCTGCCTGCTCAAGTCGCCGGAGCTGGTTGGGTTCGCCCATAGCGATCAGGTAATCGCCGGGAGCGATTCGGTCATCCGGTGCAGGATTGAAATGCATGCCATCTTCACGTTTGATGGCCAGAACAATCACACCACGATCTTGCCTCAGGCGAGAATTCTCGATGGTTTTGCCGGCAAAGATTGATTGCGCACTGACAAGGACCTCTCCAATCTCCAGATCACGTCCAAGATGCGTGGTGGCAGTATCGAGAAAGCTGACCACATGAGGACGCAAGAAAGATTGTGCGATGCGGCTGCCCGCAAAAGCATACGGAGAAACCACCGAATCCGCACCTGCGGTGATCAGATGCTTTTCCGCGTCTTCCTCGCTGGCGCGAGCGATAATCTTGAGCTTTGGATTGAGTCCGCGCGCGGTAAGGACTATGTAGAGATTTGTAGCATCGGTAGTGGTTGCCGCTACCAAGCCTCGCGCATTCTCGATCTGGGCCTGTCGAAGAGTTTGTTCCTGGGTAGCGTCGCCAACCAGCATGAGCCACTCGTTACTGTAGCGCTCGGCTTTGGTGTCGCTCTGCTCGATGATCACGAACGGAACAGGCTTGCGGGCCAGTTCGCGCGCTGCGCTACGCCCGACGCGACCGGCGCCGCAGATGATGTAGTGACCGGAAAGGCGGCCGATTTCGCGCTCCATTTTTCGCCTGCCGAAGAAACTGCGCAGTTCGAATTCTAGCAAAGCCTGGGTGAGGGCTCCGATGGCGAGAAAGACGAGCGCGACTCCAACCACAATGATGAAAACGTTGAACACACGTCCGGCATGAGATAGCGGATGGGTCTCCTGATACCCGATGGTAGTGAGCGTGGTCACGACCATGTAGAAGCCGTCGAACCACGTCCAGCCCTCGATGAAATGGAAGCCAGCGGTCCCCAACGCCATGACGAAAATCAGAGCGAG
>JBLNFC010000327.1:0-4695 GCA_050263355.1 Acidobacteriota bacterium | reverse complement strand
TCTCTTCTAACTTCGTGAAACAGGTCAGAGTGGCGGGGATTCGCGGGTTTCAGCGCAGCCACGGCGCAGTCCAACCGGAAGGCGAGGAGAGCGGCCTTTCTCCGCTGCCCAGAACCGGCTTCAGCCTCTGAGGTGTTTCAAATAGCCTTAAACGAAAATGGGCAGGCGGGAGCCCCGAGGCCCCGGGCTGCAATTTGAGTGTAAAGATACCAGCGACGACCGTCAAACTATAGATGGCTTTGGGCCCCCGCGAAGAGCTCGTTGCTACCCGCCCGCACGTAAGGACACCTGCCTTCATCCTCCCGGCGCAGATGAAAGTAGGCATGATCGAAGCCCGGCTACTTAGAAGACAGCTGCCGCTTAAAAGCAGCCACCTTCTCTGCGCCGCCTTTGCGAGCCCTTGCGAACTCCACGATTTCTTCGCTTAACTCGTATAGTGGAATATAGGAGTGAGCGTGAGCAGAACTGTCGAATCTACGCTTTCCGCAAGCGATGCAAAGAACGTCGGCAGCCGACCCCAGCCCCCCACCACGCGTGCCCTTGCCTCGATTGATCAAGTTCACGCCTCCGCGCTCCCCAATTGGTTGCGCATCCTCAATCGCGAGGTCGTCGCATGCATTCGCTGTCCGCGCCTGGTCGAGTATCGCGAAAAAATTGCGCGTGAGAAGCGCCGCGCCTACATGGACTGGGATTACTGGGGCAAGCCTGTCCCCGGATTCGGCGATCCCAATGCGCGGGTACTGATCCTGGGACTTGCGCCGGGCGCGCACGGATCGAACCGGACCGGGCGCCCATTTACCGGCGACTCCTCCGGTTTCTTCATGTACCCGGTTCTGCACGAGACAGGGTTCGCCACTCAGTCTATGGCCACCCATCGAGGCGACGGTTTGGAGCTAAAAAATGCCTACATCACAGCTGCCGCCCGCTGTGCCCCTCCGGACAATAAGCCCACTCCGGCTGAAATTGCGAACTGTTCCTCTTACCTCGACCGTGAGATCGAAGGTCTCCGCGGACTGCGAGTAATCGTCGCTCTTGGTCGGATCGGCTTCGACGCCTACCTGAACCACCTGAAACGACGCGGTCTGCTCCAGGGAAAGAAAGATTACGTATTTGCCCATGGCGCGCACTACAAAATGCCGGACGGCAAGATCTTGCTAGCGTCGTATCATCCCTCAAACCAGAACACCAACACGGGCAAGCTCACGCGCCAGATGTTCGTCAAAATTTTCCAAGAAGCTCGCCGCCTAGCCGATATGTAGTAGGGACGGTCGCCCGGGCGGAGCGAGTTCTGCCTGCGGCATGCACAGGTATGGTGATCCTCTGGCGCCTGCGACGGCCGTCCTGTTTTTCACGGATAGAAATCCTCAGAACCCTACAAACACCGGCTCCGGCTGCAGCAGAATTCCCCAGGTCTGCTCGACACGGCTCTGGATTTCCTCTTTGAGAGCGATCACATCAGCGGCTTTTGCGGTGCCACGATTGATGAGCGCCAGCGAATGCTTGTGGGAGATGCCTACCGAGCCCGCAGAATAGCCCTTAACGAATCCCGAGTGCTCGACCAGCCAGGCTGCCGAGACTTTGTGTTGGGATTCGAGCGCCGGGTAGATGGGAATCTTCAAGCCCCGTTCCGCTGCCTTTTTCTCCAATTGCGCATGCTGATCTCGATCCAGCACCGGGTTCTTGAAAAACGATCCGGCACTGCGGCAATCTTCATCCTCGGGCCGAATCAGCATCCCCTTGCTGGCGCGGATCTCGCGAACTGCTTCTCGCGTTTGCGCCAAAGTGGGAGTAGTACTCCATCCCGCAAAATATCGCTTGAGATCGGCGTATGCGATCTTCGGCTCTCCATGAAACCTCAGACCGTAACTCACTCGCAAAATGATGTAGCGTCCCCGTTCCGTCCCGTTGAAAATGCTCGTGCGGTACTGAAAACCGCATTCCTCTTTGGTTAGTTCCACGCACTCTAGGGTGGTCAGGTCAAGCGCCTGCAAATAGGCGATACTCTCTGAGACTTCCTGCCCATACGCGCCCACGTTCTGCACCGGGGTCCCGCCCACACTTCCGGGGATTCCGCTCAGGCACTCCAATCCGGCACACTGGTGCGTCACGGTCATGGCCACAAAGTTGTCCCACTCTTCACCTGCTCCCGCCTCGAAAACGACGGGGCTGCCATGGTGGTGATTGATCCCGTTGATGCCGATCTTCAACACTAATCCCGGCCAGCCCGCATCGGAGACAACCAGGTTGCTTCCTCCTCCCAGCACAAACACCGGCAGATTCCTCGTCCGCGAGAACTCCACTGCTTCGCGTACTTCATCAACGTTGCTGGCTTGGACGAAATATCTGGCAGGGCCCCCAACCTGAAGCGTCGTGAGCGGTGCGAGTGGAATGTTTTCCTGGAGGTTCACTCGCCCAACACTATAAATGACGTGCGAATTGCCCGTCGGCGAGGGTCGCTGCGACATGTTCCCCCAACTGAACGGTTATCGAAAATTGCGTTACACTAAAACCTCATACCTTTCCAGGGGAGCCAGCGAATGTATCCAGAAATCATGGTTGTTCCAATGCGCGAGGAACTGACCCGTCTCGGTATCAAAGAAGCGCGCAGCGCAGCCGAGGTCGACCGTGCCGTTGCGCAGCCGGGAACCACCATGGTCGTCGTGAACTCGGTATGCGGATGTGCCGCCGGACGCATGCGCCCGGCCGTCCGCCTCGCCCTCCAACATAGCGGCAGACCTACCAATGCCATTACAGTCTTCGCCGGCCAGGACCGGGAAGCCACCGATCGGGCCCGGTCTTATTTCACCGGCTACCCGCCTTCTTCGCCTTCCATCGGTTTGCTGCGTGACGGTAAGCTGGTCTACATGATGCAGCGAAGCGACATCGAGCAGCGCGAGGCGATCGACATCGCTTCTGAGCTGAAGAATGCCTTCGAAAAATTCTGTGGGGAGTCGACCGTTTCCTCAACCTAGCGGTTCTACCGTGCAAGTCTAATCTGCACGACCTGGCCCAGCATCCTTTCCTCTCCGAACAAGTCGGGGCAGTGGGCAACCACCCAATTGGCTAGGGTACGGCCATGGAGCCTGAGCCTAAGTGCGGAGTGGCGTACTCTAATGAGCAATGCACTACATCGGTCGATCCAGTGGTGATGGCCGCAAGAAGCCGCAAAATCTGAAACTCGTGCTGCCCATGGTGTGGGACTTGGTGCGTCCTCGCCGTGCCCTGCTGACGCTTGGCTTCGGATTGATGGTCATCAATCGCGTCTCCGGCCTTGTTCTTCCTTACTCCACCAAGTTCCTGATCGATAACGTGATTGTGAAGCGCCACCTGGAGATGCTCAAGCCTCTGCTGCTGCTCGTGCTTGGCGCAACCATCATCCAGGGCATCACCTCATTCTCGCTGACCCAGCTTCTATCCAAGGCGGCTCAGCGCCTCATCGCGGAACTCCGGCAGCGGGTGCAGGCTCACATCGGACGATTACCCGTCACCTTCTACGACGGCACCAAGACAGGAACTCTGGTGTCCCGCATCATGAGCGATGTGGAAGGTGTTCGCAACCTGTTGGGGACCGGGTTGGTCGACTTTGCCGGAGGATTGCTGACCTCGGTAATCGCTCTTGTTGTCTTGTTCCGCATCAGCGCCCCGATGACCGCCCTCGCTTTCGGCTTCCTTCTCTGCTTCGGAGTCGCACTGAACAAAGCTTTCAGCACGATTCGCCCGATCTTCCGCGAGCGAGGCAAGATCAACGCCGAGGTCACAGGCCGTCTCGCCGAATCCCTTGGCGGGGTCCGAGTCATCAAGGGCTATCACGCAGAGGATCGGGAAGAGAAAGTGTTTGCCTCCGGCGTTCATCGCCTGCTTGATAACGTGATGCGCACGCTAACGGCAACCTCGGTGATGAGCTTGTCCGCTAGTTTGCTTATGGGCGTTGTGGGAGCCGTAATCATGTACATCGGCTCGCATCAAATCATGGCGGGCACGCTCACCATCGGCGGATTCTTCACCTTCACGTTGTTCCTCGGGTTCCTGGTCGCCCCCATCATGCAAATCGTTTCCATCGGAACCCAGTTGACCGAAGCCCTGGCTGGCCTGGAACGCACCCATGAGGTGCTAAGCGAACGCCCGGAGGACAAGGATCCGCGCCGTACCGTCGAACTACCGGACCTCCAAGGCCGAATCATTTTCGATCACGTGAGCTTCAGCTACGACGGAAACCGAACCGTTCTGCACGATGTCTCATTCCAGGCGGAGCCCGGGACCGTTACCGCTCTGGTGGGATCGTCCGGCTCGGGCAAATCGACCACCATCGGACTTATATCCGCGTTCTACGTTCCCAGTGCAGGCACCATCAGCGTCGACGGAGTGGACCTAAGCACCGTGCGGCTCGACTCCTATCGCACGCGGCTCGGCGTTGTCCTCCAGGAGTCTTTCCTGTTCGACGGCACAATCCGGGAGAACGTCGCCTTCTCAAAGCCGAATGCCACTGAAGAAGAGATCATGCGGTCCTGCAGAATCGCGCGAGTCGACGAATTTGCGGAGAGCTTTGACGACAGGTACGACACCATCGTGGGCGAGCGCGGGGTCAAGTTGTCCGGCGGACAGAGGCAGAGAATCTCGATTGCCCGGGCCATCCTCGCCGAACCGAGCATTCTGATCCTGGACGAGGCGGCTTCGAGTCTTGATTCGGACTCGGAG
>JBLNFC010000326.1:0-4463 GCA_050263355.1 Acidobacteriota bacterium | reverse complement strand
CATAACCGACTTGGAGAGTTAACGCGCGCGTGATTTGCCGGCTTAGGTTGACATTCCATGCAGTGCTACGCGGGTTATGCAGCCTGCCCGCGATCCGATTTAAGTAGGAGGTCGAGGAGCTTACGTCACCCGAAGGATCGATGTAGGAAACAGTACGGTCTGGAAAAGATGGAAATGAAGCCATCAGGAGCGGCACACGGTCGTAGAACTCTCCGGCTCCGCCCTTCAATATCGTTTTCGCGTCGCTCGTTAAAAGCAACTGGAAACCGCCGCGGGGTGCAACGTGCGTTGACCCGGTAAGCGAGTCACGGTCGAGCCGTGCGCCGGCGTCGAAACTAAGCCTGGACAATGGCGCCCAGTGATCACTGGCAAATGCCGCAGTCTCGTCTTGGTTGATGCTCGCCGACGCAGGGGCTGTGTAAGATATGCGTTCGATCGGCATTCCCGAGACATTGTCAATTTCAACCGGATGAAAAGTTTGCCGGCCGTCGTAATGCGAATGCGCGTAATCTACCCCGGCCTTCCATTCGTGTGTTCCGAGGAAATGCATAGGGGCGAATTGATATGTCTCCTCCCAATCGAGGCGGGATGAGCGTCGCGATTGCAGGTTGAAGAACGATCCTTCCGTGGTGTCTACCAACATGCGATAGGGATCGGTTCCGTGCGGTGTTATGTCGGTATCGAATGTCTTGTAGCTCAACTGAGATGTCAGCAGAGTCTGCGTGCTGTTTGCATAACGGTGTTGGAAGTAGACCTGGTGCCCGCGCTGGTGGTAGTCAGGGGCAGATTCCTGTGGGAGAAACGTATTTAGACCGAGGTATTTGACCTTCTGCGGATAAAGTGCAAACGAAAACGTTGCCGTCTGCTTCGTTGTCAGGTTCATGTCGAACTGGGTGTAGGAATTTACGCCCTCGAACGTCGTGTCGCGCTGCGAACCAGGCAGGCTGTTGGTGGGAGTTTGGATAAAGCGGTACTCGAGCGATTGTGTGTATGCGAGCCGGTCTTTGATGAGCGGACCGGTCATCATCGTTCTTGGAGTGGCGCCACCCACGCCCATAATTGAGCCGTCGCGGACGCGGACTCGCGGCATGACATTCTGAACTGAGAAATGAAACTTCTCGTAGTTGCTGACCTTTGTATCGATGGTTGAAAGTGCGCCGGTTAACTTGCCGTATTCGGGGTTGTACGGGTTGGAGATGACCTGGACCGACTGAACTACCTCAACCGGTAGATCCAACGCAGCGTTTCCAGTGGCCGGATCCGTAATATTGGCACTATTCACGAGTGCGCCACCCTGGCTGGCGCGTGCCCCCTTCATGTTGATGCGCCCATCGGGCCCGCGCACGACACCAGGAACTAAGGGAAGAACACTTTCGGCCCTCTCGTCTTTGTTAGGCGCATTTGTGACCGTCGATGACGAGAGTGTTTGGCTAGGAGCTGCTGTCTTAACTTCTGGTTCCGTTTCGGTTACTGTGACCGAAGTCTTCACCTCGACTGGCTTTAGCTCCAGCCTAATCTCGGCTGGCTTTCCCGGTTCTACGGCCACGCTTTGCGTGGCCTCGAGACCCGGAAACTCGGCGGCTACTGCATAAGTCCCCGGAGGAACTTCGTTGAACGCATAGTGGCCTTGTGAATCCGTTTCCTGCTGGAGCGAGATGGAACCCGATAACGTTACCTTGGCTCCCGGTACGTAGGAAGGGCCTTGGGAATCCGTCACGAACACTGTTCCCTGTACCCGACTACCCGACGCGCTGGTCTGCGCCAACGCGAAAGGAACACAGAGGACGCACATGACGAGGAGTCGCCACAGCGCACCCGTCGACCATAACGTTCGTCCAAGTCTCGCTTCGATATTCATGATTGCGACCTCATCTCGCGCTGCGCGCTTCCGCACTTCCAACGCTACTTCGTAGTCGATTTCAGATTTTGTTTGCATCGGTGCTCACGCCAGGCAATTTTTGAATCCGAATCTCGTGTATTGCATTCGTGTGCCCATTGATGCACTGTCCCAAATGCTTGCATTACAACAATGGTTGATCTGTACGCGCCTGTATGGCTGCCCATATGAGGGCACTGCGTTAAACGGAGGGCACTGCGCAACACGTACCTGGGTAGTGAGGCGGGGCTGCCGCTAGAGTCAATAAGGATTCGTTATGGCAAAGCGGTTGCACAGATAAGGGAGAGGTCGAGCGCGGGTTTATCGAAGCGCGCGCTGCGAATCGAAAATGAGAAAAATTAAATCAAACAGGTCAAGGGCTCGCTTCTGGATGATCCTGGTTGCGATCAATGTTCTAGCGATTGGTTATGTCTTGGGGCTATACCTTCATGCCGTGACCAGCGATGAACAGCTCTTTGCAGCCATGGCGATTATCTTCGTTGCTTTTCTTATGGTGATCACCGACATAGTAAGCATCGTGCTCGCCTGTGAAGTCTGGTTGGACCAGCGGCACTGAGGCGTTCGCAAGCGAGTGCCGCTGTTTCACTGTAGATGTTGGCTGCGAACTCAGCCTCGCCTTTCTTGTTCGCTGCTTCTGTCATAATTTCGAATAACAACAGGCAGTATTTCAACGCGGCATGTGGAACAGAAAATCCCCGTGTCTCCTGTTTTGCGACACCACAGGCCACCACAGTTTTCACAATATTTCACTTCCAACCGAATCAGCTCGATATTCCTGTTGCGCATAATCTTCTCCAAATGTCAGCCAGTTTGGTTTCTCAGCTCCGGTTCGCCGATCCACTCTGCTTAAGCACACATGCAGATCGCATGCCATTTGATCAGATCCTTCCCAGGGCTTGTAATTTGGATAAAGGTCGGAAGTTGCTCAAGCGAAACCGTGCCCTCTCCGGCGCATTGCCTGCATACGGGCATGAATTTGACGGCTCGTTCAAAGCAGGCTGGTTCAGCATGTTGGGCTTACGCGGTGAGGTCTGTTTGGTTATGCGAGTGCAGACGGTATTAATGCGACATGATGCAATTGCCCCGAAAGATTCGCGAACCTGCGATGATCCGGTGCAAAGTACCGCGAGATCACGGTTGCGAAACAGCGCTGTGAGATCGCTTCCAGATTTTTGTGCGCAACCGAGTCGTTGGACGGGGCACACCGGAACGAGCATTCCGATGTGCCTTTGGCCACAGCCTCCCCGAGCAGTAGGACATGGCCAAGCCAAAGTCTTCGCCCAACGGCTCGGCTTTTTTCACACTTCACACCTAAGAGTCCGGATGGCTGGCTCCCCGATTTGTTGAGTGACGATGGACGCAGACATCGTTCCTACAACTCCTCCTCCTCAGCGGTAGTTATGCTGAAGAGAGCCTGCCCATACTGCAAGGATGCAGTAATAAATAGCAGCTTCAGGTGGACGAAAAACGTGGGTTCATGTGTCACTCTGATGCACGCGACAGAGTTTCGCCTCAAGGCGGAAACGGGTTGTGAATGCGCTTCCCAATCAGGCGCAATCTGCTGGACCTAAGCCCTACCGTTGATGAATGCCCCATTTATCGAGATATGTTTTAATTGCCGTCAGCAGGTCCGTGTCGGACGACTGGCCATATGACGCGTTCCAATAGATGTATACGCTCACCGATACTGCGGATCGATTACCCAGGGCAGGCAGACAAAGGATCGAATTCAAATGGGCGTCAACCATGTGACTGAGGATATCTTGGGTGAGAACAGCCCCGGTGAGCACACGATTCGCGATCTCGAGCAATACTGATCGGACACGACGGCATACTGGACATGAGGGATCGATGTGGTTCAGGTCGGAGGCATGGGCGCCGATTAACTCGAGTTCTATGCCCACTTGTCGATGCTCGCCATTGGCGTTTTCGAACTGTGGCCACGACTGCCAGAAGATGCTGTATTCCGCCGGAACGAACTGCACGCCTTTGTCTACTGCAGGAGTTGCCATAAGGAACCTTTCATGTGGTACTTGCTGCTTGCGATCCTCTTCTAGCCCGCGAGTCAGTCCAAAGCTTTACCAGGCTTCGGCGATTGTGCTCGTTGGGTCGGGGCGCGGTGAACCTTGCAGCAGGACTTCGGCTACAACGCAAAGGTTGGGATCGGTATCGGCCAGGGCGGCGAGGAGCTCTTCGTAGGCAGCCACGTTTCCTGTGCGGCGCCACTCTAGATGACACAGAAACAAATACAAAGGATCGCCGCGTCCGATAGTCTCCGGCATGTCGATCACCTCGACCTCAATGCGTAGTGCCCAACCTATTTCGACCCGTCGCTCTCCGCACACTTTGCGTAGTGACGACGCTCGACCCTTGACCCTTTCAAGGCGGAACTGCACATGACGGGGAATGCAGGTTACCTGCCAATCGAATCCTTACCTAAGTCGTTGGTCCTCACGCCACGCGCCCCATCTGCCCGCACGCGTTCTGACCTTTCAAGGGCACTGCCATAATGTGGGCAGGGATTTCACGTGAACCGACGCAGATGTCGGTGGAATCCCGCGGCTTA
>JBLNFC010000325.1:0-3004 GCA_050263355.1 Acidobacteriota bacterium | reverse complement strand
CTGGTGGCATTTGTGGTACTTCGGGAAACGACGTTGGCGGAGTGACAGAAGGTGTTGGTTGGGCTTGCTGTTGAGCGAAGGCCAGGGTCGCCAGCAGCAATGCGAACCCGAACGATGCAAGCCTCATAAGTGGCCTCCTCCGATTCAGGGTATGCTTTGCATGCGTATGTTTGGATGCGTAAGGGAAGAGGCGTGATACTCAGTCGTGACAACGCATATTTCATTCGGATTCAACCGCTTACAAATTTAGTTCAGAATAACGGCTGCGTGGCGGCAGTAGTTGGTCTACATAGGGAATAAGAAGCCAAAACAGTGCTTCAACGGCTGTCATCAATGTGGTCAAAGCCACTTGTGTGGGATTTCGTTCGATCGTGTCCGATACCAGCCCTCGATGAAGGCGCAAATCAGGTGAGCTAGTTTGCGCATTCATAACGTGTAGTTCTCAGCGAACTGAGCCTGCCCAAAGCAGAGCTGGTGTGCCCTTTCCCACTCTGGAGATACACGGTATGGGGTATTGAATACCACAGAAAATGCGTGCAGGGTGTCATTGATGATGACTGGGAACCAGAATCTCAGGACACAAGCTACCGCGCAACTCGCATCAGCGTAGTGACCTAAAGGTCGAGATGATGCTTCATCCTCGGTAGCATCCTGAAGATTTCGATTTGTGACCAAGACCTGGGCCACTTCGTAACCGGCCAGGTCCCAAGCCACAGGGCACATTGCACCACTCTGGGCGAAGAAGCGGAGACGACAATATGCATCGCAAGCCGCTGATCCTCTATGCTGACGATAACGCGGGCCTCGTGGCAGGCTGGAAAGCGCTGCTGGAAGCGAAAGGATACGAGGTGCTGACCGCGAACGATGGAACGGAAGCGGTCGGAGCGTTCACTTCAAACCCCGTCGATTTAGCGCTGCTCGACTATCACATGCCGCACATGAATGGCGATGTGGCGGCTGCTGAGATGAAGACACGCAAAGCGGACGTGCCGGTCGCGCTCATGTCGGCAGATCACCTGCCAGTGCTGGCCGATCTGAAGGCGGTGGACGCGTTCGTGTGCAAATCAGAAGCGATTCCCAAAGTCCTGGACATCGTGGACGAGCTGTTGAGCCGCCGTGTGCTGTTTCAGCCACTCGAGGGTTGGGAGGCTGGCCACCAAGCAGCTTAGCTGAGGCTTAATGGGAGTGCGAAGAGCTACGCTTCGGCGCGGAGCACCGGCATCTTGCTGCGAGCTAGTTTGGCAATTGCCTCTAGTAGGGACTGCGGATCAGAATCGATGCGCAAGTCGGCACCCTCGACGGGCACATCACCAATGCTCCGACTCAGCGAAATGATGGGAGCTTGACTGACGCGACGGAAGGCTTGCGCGAGGTTCTCTTTGTCTTGTAGGGGGACGGAATGACCAATGATGAATATCGAAGAGCCTCCCGTTGCACTCTTCGAGAGTTGTTGCCAGATCCGATGTTGAAACCACCTCGTAGCCTTCGCGCTCAAGTAACAGGTGCCGTGTTCGCAACAACGGAAGATCACCGCAAAACGAAATGACTCCGCAGCACGCAGTACTGTGGTCACCTCCGAGCCAAGCTGACGTCCGATCCGCTTCCACCCGATGACTCCAAATACCGAACTGAGATGTGGGTGTGTCGCATGCCTGTGGTTCGTCAAAACGTTACGCACAATATGAATGAGGGTTTCATCCTGTGCAGGCCTTCTCAGCTGGAGGATTTTCCGACTTTTCAGTTCTGCAACGGAGGTTGTTCCAGACACGCGAATCGTGCGAGGGCACCAAGGTCTGAACGCACTAAAGAATCTGCCGTCAGCCGCGCACCAATATGTCTAGCTACGCTGCTACTGCATAACGATGATGTAGCCCTCCGAGTCGCGGGAGTGACTGAAGGGTGTTTCCAAGTAGGGAGCGAACGTCAATTGGCCGACCGGTTGGCGTGTCCTTCGCCAGTCCCAGATGCGTTCGATCCTCGTGGTAGTAGCGCACGTATTCTGTCATGAGTCGCTTGAGATGCCGCTCATTGAGGACAATTACGTGATCCAGCAAGTCTCGTCGGCAACTCCCAACCCAGCGCTCTGCAACCCCGTTCTGCCACGGGCTGCGATACGCGGTGCGCACCGGTCTGCTTCCCATTTGCCGCGCCGCCGAGACTACGTCGCTGCCGAACTTCGAGTCATGATCGAACAAGAGGACTTTGTGGACAGGAGTGTACGGCCATGCCTCCCGCATCTGCTGCACGATCCAGAGAGCATTGGGATTGCGTGTGACATTGAAGTGCAGAATTCTGCGCCGGTCGTGGGCTATGACAAAGAAGCAATACAGAACTCCAAAGGTGAATGTCGGTACCGTGAAGAAGTCCATCGCTGCAATTGCCTCGCGATGGTTCCGCAGGAACGTCAGCCAGCGCTTGGCGGGATCTGAAGTTCTCGGCGCTCGCCGAACCCAACGCGACACGGTTGCTTCCGATAGATCGAAGCCCAGCTTTAGCAGCTCGCCATG
This sequence comes from Acidobacteriota bacterium, assembly GCA_050263355.1. Taxonomy (GTDB): domain Bacteria; phylum Acidobacteriota; class Terriglobia; order Terriglobales; family Acidobacteriaceae; genus Gp1-AA122. Next base: position 497 of record JBLNFC010000325.1, on the reverse strand, counting down.
AATGCGCGGTGCTCCCCAGGTTGGGTTCTCCGCAGCCATGCGAAAAATCAGAGCACGAACCTCCTTGCTCACAGGCTTTCGACCTCCCATCTGCCGAGCTCTTGAGAGCCATTTCCAGTACAACCGAAAACCAGCCCGATGCCAGCCAACGACGGTTCTGGGCGTAACCACAATGAGAGGTCCCCTCCATCCGGACCAGAGTCTTTGCAAGACAACCCAGAACAGCTTGTGCAGGATGGTCAGTCGCCGGCGAGGACGGTGAGTGTGTAACGCAAGAAGTTGTTGACGCAGAGCGAGATTTTCGAGAATGAGATCCTCTCGGGAACTGAGTGCAACGACAAGCCATCCCAGGAGATGCCGGAGCGCCATGACTATGGCCGAAATCATGGCTCGAATCTTATCGGAAGACCCGCATCAAGCTCGTTCCAAGCCGTTCATTCTGCGAGTGCAAGAAGTTTTGAGGAGGGACAGGGAGAACTAACCTTCAGCTGCCCGTC
>JBLNFC010000324.1:0-7299 GCA_050263355.1 Acidobacteriota bacterium | reverse complement strand
CAGCTTCCGAAGACATGGCTCGATCTGAGTGGAAGGGCATGGCTTTAGCCATGCCGCTGTCGGCCGCGGAAGAAAGGGGCTTCAGCCCCCGAGCTTTTTGTTTCTCACTTGATTCCAACATGGCCTAGCTCCTCTCCTTCTTCTCTTGCGCATCCGCCATGGCCACCAATGCGCGGCGTTGCGTAATCCAATACAGACCCGACAACATGGCACCACCAACCATGACGACGGTGGGTACATCCCCCAAGGCATTCGCCGTGAGCGTCGGGAGCGCATGCTTCGGAGCAGCTATGAATCCAAGCTTCTCGCACGCAACATCGGAGATAAAGAACACCGATGTGCCGCCGGCTTCCTGGGTGCCGTAGATCTGCTTCACGTACTTGTTGTCGTTCAGCACGCGGCGCTGGGCCTCTTCAAGAATCTCGTCGCGCCAGCCAATGATCGACGCTTCCGCGGGGCACGCCTCAACACACGCCGGAGGCTGTCCCTTGGCCTGGCGTTCGTAGCACATGTCACACTTCGTTACGTAGGGCGCCAGCTTCGACCACTGGTAACGCGGAACATTGAATGGACATGCCACCAGGCAGTAGCGGCATCCCATGCACTTCGACTTGTCGTAGGTGACGGGACCAAGCGAGGTTTTCTTGAGCGCGCCAACCAGGCACGCCGATGCGCACGCCGGGTCCTGGCAGTTCATGCACAGTCGGCGCACGTAGCGATCGCCGTGGTCTTCGACTACCGTGTAAGCGGTCGTGGAAAGGTGAGTCTCCGATTCTTTGGGGAACCCATGAATTTCCTTGCACGCTTGTTCGCACGCCCGGCATCCGATGCATTTCGTAATGTCGACGAGCATCGCCTTGCTGCGTTCCATGACATCTCCTCCGCCCGGCACACGCGGGCGCTCAGTTCAGGAAGAACTCCTTAATTAACTTCTCCCGTAGGTCGGCAGCGACCCGCGACAAAACGCCGCTCACGGGCTGCCCGCCGTCTTGCGCCAGCATGGGACCCGACTCGGTCACCATGGCGTTCAAGCGGCTAACGTTGTTCTGCATCCAGGGGGCGACCATGGGCCCTTGCACCAGGTTTTTGCTGTTGATGACAAAGTCCGGCGACTTGACCATCGCGATCCACCCATCCTTGTAGGGATCTCGTGTCGCCAAAGTCGGGTCGTCAATCACATCGCGGTTGAGGGTGGTTATCACGCCCTCGATGGGCGAGAGCATCTCGACCAATACGTCGCCGCTCTTCACCGTCATGATCTTCTGGCCCTGGCGCACCCAGCGGTTCGTGCCTACAACATCAATCTGCTCCACCTTACCCAGCAGATTGGCGGCGAAACTGTCGAGCCCTACTCGCGTGTCCTCGCCGGCCTCGCGCATCACCCAGGTGTGTCCCGGATGAAAGCTGTAACCCTGCGGGATCGAGAATCCGTACTCGCGCTCGATGCGAGGCGCTTTCGGCATGGCCCACGCTTCGGGCTGTGCCGGCAATTCTTTTCGCCCGCGGAAGTAGGTCACCGTCAGGATCAGCAGAAACATCAGCAACACGAAGAGTATCGACACAATTCCTCCTCGGGCGAGTGACGAGCGCTTGGCTCCTCCACTGCCTCGCTGCTGCTAAGTGCACGTCGGGGGCAACTAGGGTCGGTGCTGCTGTTGATTGAACCGGAAGGGGTTAGCTGATTTAGATGAAGTTACGGAAGGCCGTAGCGCCACTGCGTTTTGCAACTCACTACTGCATTTTGCAAGAGGGGAAAGATTGAGAAAGCAAAAAATTGACGAGGTATGAAGGATGATTGACGAAGTAAAAAAATTGACGAGGTACGAAGGACGATTGACGAAGTAAAAAAAAATGACGAGGTACGAAGGACGATTCACGGATTAACGTTTTTCGCAAATCGTACCTCGTAAATCGTACTTCGTACTTCTTATTCTTTAACTTACCCCTGCGCTTTACTTCGCTGATAAAACTTTCGCGCCTTGCTTCGGTTGCCGCACACTTTCATGTCGCACCAGCGGCGGCTATGGCTTTTGCTCTTATCGAGGAACAACCATGCGCATCCAGGCGAGGCGCATTCGCGCACGAACTTCAGATCGTCCGACGCGAGCAGATTCGCGGCTTCCCATGCAAACGGGAACCACAGAACCTTGAACTCCCGCTTGTAGTCGACCCACTTCCATCGAAAACCATTCTCTTGCGCGACCAAGGTGCGGTAGTGAGCCGCCTCCTTTACGAACTGGTTGAATTCGGCAAGTCGTGCGGGCGCAGGCGCCTTGTTGTGCGCAACTTCGGAAAAAATTTCGTAGATAAGCTCTCGCAGCCGGATCGGACCCGCGGGTTCGAGCTCTGCCACCTGCGGGACGCCTCGTACTAAGCTTTCAATTTCGTTGATCTCATCCGGAGGAAAGACGCCGCATTGTTTCGCGAATTGCGCCAAGTGCGCATAGGTCGGGATCAATTCGGTCGCGTTCGCCGAGCCGCGATTATCGACGGTGTTCGCGAAATCGAGGCACGGGTGTCCCGCAACCAATTGAAAGTGAATATCTTTGACCAATGCTGACATCGAATTCGCAAGTGTTTCCCGCACATCTGGCGAAACGGATGTACGTCCCGAAACGCCCAAAATACAGGAAAATAACCGTCAAAAATAGGTTGACAGGTTAGAGACCAGGGTCTATAACCACTTTACTATATTTCGGTGGTTAGACACAATGTATTCCGAACGTGGCACCCAAATTCGCATGCTTTTACGAGATGGCCAAATCCTGAACGTGGGTGGCCCCGCCGTTAACCAGGCGGATGGCCGCAAGCACGCGGTTAGTCGCGGCCAGCAACGTGTTTCGACCGTAAGCCTGGTGCTGGCCTTCGCCGCCATTTACCTGATCTGGGGATCCACCTACCTGGCGATTCGGTATGCGGTGGAAAGTATTCCGCCACTGCTGATGATGGCGGCCCGGCACTTCACCGCAGGCACTCTGTTGTACGCGTGGTTGCGATTCCGCGGCACACCTGCGCCGATAAGAATTCATTGGAGGAACGCTGCAATCGCTGGTGGGCTGTTTTTTCTGGGCAGTCACGGAACGTTGGCCTGGGCGGAACAGAAAGTGCCGTCGGGATTAGCGGCCCTGTTGTGCGCGACCTTGCCTTTGTGGATCGTGGTGCTCTCGCCCTTCATGGGTAAGAAGCGCAACCTATCGCGCAAGGTGATTGCCGGATTAGTGCTTGGTTTCATTGGAGTCGCTGTCCTGATTGGGCCCACTGCGTTTCACTCGCAAGGCGGATTGAGTCTGCTTGGCGCTGCAGTGGTGTTGCTCGCGTCGTTGCTATGGGCGGTCGGGACCATGTACACACAGCGAGCCGGGCTGCCTTCGTCATCGAGTTTGTCGTCAGCGATGCAGATGATGACCGGCGGGGTTCTGCTTTGTGTGGTTGGACTTATGACGGGAGAGGCAGGACGTCTTCATCTGTCCGCGGTGACATTGAAGTCTGGTTTGGCTCTCGCGTACTTAACTATCTTCGGATCGCTGGTTGCGTTCACGGCATTCACCTGGCTGCACCAGGTTAGTTCGCCGACCCGCAATTCAACATACGCCTATGTGAATCCGGTAGTCGCCGTTTTCGTAGGATGGCTCTTCGCGGGCGAAGCGGTGAGCATCATGACGCTGGTGGCGACAGCCATCATATTGTCAGGAGTTGCGTTGGTAAACCGGGCGGAGCGCGAACCAATGCACGAGCATCCAGCCTCTGATCATCAGGAATCGAGGCGAAGAAGCGGCGGGCCGGAATATTCCGCGGCCGCAGACTAGGGTGATGAAGGCAAAGCAGGGCCTGAAGGCCCCGACGAATTGCGTCATGAACGCGGCCCTGAAGGGCCGCTCTTCCACGGCAGTTCACGCAGCTTCGTGATTTGAGAAGAGCGTGATTCAGAACAGAGGATTACAAGCAGCATGGATAATCCGAACTTGTTTGTGGTGACTGGCGGCCCGGGCTGCGGCAAAACGACGGTGCTGCTCGAACTGGAGAAGCTTGGATATTCGTACGCTCCTGAAGTCGCGCGTCAAATCATCCAGGAGCAGGTGAGATCCGGAGGCAGAGCGCTGCCATGGGACGATCGGGAACTCTATACAAAGCTCATGTTGGAGCAATCGATTGAGTCGTACAAGCGGCATGCGTCAAGTTCGCAGGTGACCTTCGCTGACCGTGGTATTCCGGACACGTTAGGTTATGCAAGGCTGATTGGCCTGGAAGATCTGAGCGCCATTCAGAGCGCGTGCTCCGACTACCGTTATGCCCGTCGGGTTTTCTTCGCCCCCGCATGGAAAGAGATCTATGCGACAGATCAGGAACGGAAGCAGGACTTCGCAGAAGCCCAGCGGACATGCGATCAGATACTTGAGGTATACCAGGAGTGCGGATACGAAGTAGTTGAGTTGCCCCGGACCGCACCTGGGGGCCGAGCGGAGTTTATTCTCGAGCAGATCTCGGAGCCAATCTCCGAAATGCGCTGCCCAGCTTGAATCGTGCCGTGTGCCCGGCGAACACGGTTAGCCGGCCAGCTACCGCCTACAACTCCCCATTTCCTGAGTGGGCGGATCAGAGAACAAAAGCTTATGATGACAATGCCGCAGCACGATATCGCGTAAAGCGAGGTACTTCTTGAAAGGTGCGCAGGTTCTGATCATTGTCATCAGCGCCGCCACTGGAACATGCTTTGCCGCCATCGCCGGGCTCAGCATCAGCGCGATGGCAGTTCCTGTGCGCCGCTTTCATTATCCGTCGATTTTCCTCGCAGCGATTGGAATTTATATCGCCTGGGTGTCGTTCCGAGCGGCGGTGCGCGGCTTTAGCGAGGAAGAGACGGGCGAGGCTCTAGTTACACCGCTCCAGCATGGCATACTCGGCGCGTTTGTCGGGTTCCTTGCGGTGGTTGCCTTGCTCATTTTCTTCGGAGGCGAGGGGCAGAGCCTTCTGGCGCACTCTTTGGGGAGACGCAGCTCCAGCTTTACGACGTGGCAATTGCTAACCGCCGCCGTTCTGCTGGGGTTTGGAACGGGATTTGTGACGAGCGTTCGTCGCGGGGTCCCGTCGTGAGTCTTGAAACAGGCGCGCGAATGGCGTGACCGGTGATGCGCGAGTGACAGTGAGCTGGGCAGTGATGTGCTCGAGCCCGCAGGCATAAGGGAGCGAAGTCCTTCATCGACGGACACGCGGTCGTGTCCTCCCGATTGTTTTCAGGAGTAATCTTCCGCCGCTGCTCCATTTATATTCAGTGCATGCGCGCAATTCTGGCCGGAGGCGGAACGGGCGGACATGTCATACCCGCACTGGCCATCGCCCACGCCTTGAAGGAGCAATATGGGGCCGAGGTGTTGTTCATCGGCACGGCGCGTGGTATTGAGAACAGGTTAGTTCCCGCCGCTGGTTACCAACTGAAACTGGTTGAAGTGGGCGCTCTGAAGAATGTCAGCTTGGCTACGCGGCTAAAGACTTCTTTTGCGTTGCCGCGTGCTATTTGGGAATCGCGCGCGATCATCTCTGAGTTCCGTCCTGATGTGATGATCGGTGTAGGAGGATACGCTTCGGGCCCGGCCATGTTTGCGGGGGCGATGACAGGCGTTCCGACGCTCGCTTTCGAACCCAACTTCGTTCCAGGATTCGCCAACCGCGTGGTTGCGCCCATGGTGTCGGGGGCAGCGGTTCATTTTGCGGAGACAGGAAGATACTTCCGGCGCTACCAAGTCACCGGCGTGCCGGTGCGCCATGCTTTTTTCGAACGATCCGAGGAAGCGCAGGCGAATCATCAACCCACGCTTCTGGTATTCGGCGGGAGTCAGGGGGCGCACGCGATCAACCAGGCTGTGATTCAGTCATTGCCCGCGCTGCGCGCTCAGATTCCGGGACTGCACGTGATCCATCAGACGGGAGAGCGCGACTATAATGAAGCGCAAGCGTCCTACCTGGCGGCGGGCGGCTCGGCGGAAGTTTATCCCTTTATCGACGACATGCCGGGGACCTTTGCGCGTTCCGACTTGCTAATTTGCCGTTCGGGAGCGAGCACCGTAGCGGAGATCGCGGCGGCGGGAAAGGCCGCGATCTTCGTTCCATTCCCGCGAGCCGCTGACGACCATCAGAAACGCAACGCCCAGGCGCTGGTGCGACAAGGCGCCGCATTGATGATTGAGGAAAATTTGTTGACGCCCGACCGGTTGATTGCGGACGTGAAAGGGCTACTAACGGATGCGGCGCGAGTGAAGAAGATGGCGACGGCGGCACGTGCGCTGGCGCATCCAGAAGCGGCCGAGGAAATCGCCGAGATGGCGGCGAAGTTGGGCGGAGTCGGGGGCTAAGGGCCTCTGTTTAGCTCGGGGCACGCGGCCCTGAAGGGCCGCTTCAGCTGCGAGGCGAAGGTGGGTTCGCACAAAAAATGCATAGGTCCTTCGCTTCGCTCAGGATGACAAAGGTGCCACTAACGACCAAGGACCGAAGACTACGACCGAAGACTAACGACCGAAGACTAACGACCGACGACTAACTTCTAATTCATGTTTGCCAAGATTCAACGCATTCATTTCGTGGGGATTGGCGGCATCGGCATGAGCGGTATTGCCGAGGTGCTGCTGAACCTTGGCTACAAAGTTTCCGGCTCCGATGTGAAGGCCAGTCCGGTGACGCAGCGGCTCGCGAGTTTGGGAGCGGTGATTTACGAAGGTCACGAGGAACAAAATGCCGCGGATGCGGAAGTCGTAGTGGTGAGTTCCGCGATCAGCCCGGCTAACCCGGAGGTGCTGCAGGCCAGGCGACAGCACATCCCGGTGATCCGGCGTGCAGAGATGCTGGCGGAACTGATGCGCCTGAAATACGGGATTGCCATTGCGGGTATGCATGGTAAAACGACGACCACTTCCATGGTCGCCGCAGTGCTGGCGGCGGGTGGGTTGGACCCGACAGTGGTGGTAGGTGGCCGCGTGGATGCAATGGGCTCGAACGCGCGCCTTGGTAACTCTCAGTACCTGGTCGCCGAAGCCGACGAGAGCGACCGTTCTTTCCTGAACCTCTCGCCCATTCTCTCTGTTGTTACCAATATCGATCGCGAGCACATGGATTGCTATCGCAACATGCGCGACGTGAAGCGCACGTTCGTCCAGTTTATGGATCTGGTGCCATTTTACGGAACAGTGGTGGTCTGCAATGACGATCCCGTGTTGCGCGGGCTACTGCCGGAAGTTCAGAGACGCACCGTGACCTACGGAACGCGGCGAGGGTCAGACCTCCGCATCACCGCGGTCAACTCAGAAAAAA
>JBLNFC010000323.1:0-2676 GCA_050263355.1 Acidobacteriota bacterium | reverse complement strand
CTCGTCCACGAATATCGCGGGCCCCGTGCCAACCTCTATCACATCGATCTATATCGCATCGATACTCCGCGACAACTGGAAACTCTTGGCCTCGACGATCTGGTCGCACCCAACAGCATTCTCTTGATCGAGTGGGGAGAGAAGTTCCCGCGGTTCGTTCATGAGCGCGATGTGGAGATTGCCTTGGAAAGCGTAGGAGAGAACTCTCGCCACATCCGGATTACAACCGATGCCCACGTCAGTCTGCCCTGATGATTCCACGCCGTATTTATGGAGTGGCTTTATGGCTAATCGTGATCAGGAGCGCGCAGATGCGGTGCGCGTGTTGTGAATCTGCGTATAACGAATTCCTGAAAGATGCCGGCAATTGAACTTTCCGCAACCCTTATCAGTGAATTCTGTACTAGTAAACCGAGGCCGCGATCGCTGGGCGGATAGTAAAGATACGAGATCCCTCCGGTAGCGAACGCCCCGGCGATAACCGAGTAATTCGGCTGCCAATGTTTGTTGTCGCCTTTGCACATTATCCCGTTGGCTAACCCATAGCCAATCCGGGATCGAGTGCTGCCCGTGCCTCGATAAAAGTAGCGCGGATCTTGTTTCAGAAGAGAGGGCAACACGGCACTGCCAATAAACGTTCCGACAGAAACATCAACGTAGCCGGCCTCGTAGCGTTTCATATAGCCTTGGAAACCCTGTCCGTATCCGGAAAAGTCATCGCCCGCCTGCTCCAACCCTGCAAGAAATCCCACTCCAAGGAAGGTGACCGGATCGGTCGTCGACTTCCATGCGAGGTGAAACTTCTGCCTGGCATTGAGAGGTGCAGGATTCGGATCGTAAGTAACGTAGAAATTCGGAATGATGCCGAAGACGCGCTGCTTCTCCTGCTCTTTGATCTGTTCTTGTGCTACATCAACGGGAGAAAGGTTAACCCGCATCTCGCTCGCGCCTCCGGAAACGGCGAGCATGATGCGGGGCACAATGTAAAACTCTCCCGGGCGCAACAGGCCCGAAACTTCCTGCGACACGAATCCTGTCGACGTGATCTGCAAATGGAACGGCCCGGAAGGAATGTGAGCAAAAGAAAATTGTCCGTTATCGCCCGATTGCACCTCTTGGCCCGCAGGCTGCGCTTCAGAGGTCAATCGGACTGTGGCTCCCGCCGCAACGGCTCCCAAAGAGTCTTCAACGGTTCCGGTGATGGTGCCGGTCGCTTGCTGGTCGCCGGATTGCTCTGCCGCGTCAGTTCTGCTGGCTGCCTCGGTGCTCGGCAACAGCTGAGCAACCGGAGCCTCTTGCGCCTGACTCACAGACAACCCGCATCCGCAGAGTAGCACATACAAGCTCAAAGTCATCCACACGTTCCGGCCAGAGACGAGCCAGCGGCAGGCGTCTGCCTTCCAACTTTTCTTACCAGAGTGTCGTCTCATCCACTGCACAGTCATTCCTCTCCCCTACTTTTGTTATGCCTGCGATCAGAATTGCGATGCGCCCGTGGCATCCACCTTCATCAGTTCGCGGTGAAAATGCCCTCCCTATGAGCTCTTAGATCGACTCATCTGGTCGACCCCGGACGCGGTTGAAGCAAGGTTTGTTGTTGGAATGATACCGCCATTAATGCTCGTTCCAGAGATCTCAGCCGAGCGTCTCGATTACAACGGTAACGTTGCTCGCTCGTAGTTCTTCTCTAAAAGGAACGCAACATGCCTGGGAGTCGTACGTGGCGTGGATCTACTAATTTTGCATTGGAATAGGGGCGGGAAAAGCCTGGACGGTAACTGTAACCAAAGTGCGGACGCCCGTCACCAAATCCTGGTCTTACAGCCCGGAGCCAGGCGCCTGCACTCAGAATCCCATAATGTTGTAACCGCAGTCGACGTGCATTACTTCACCCGTGATACCGGAACTCGCATCCGAAGCCAGGAATACTCCGGTCGAGCCGACTTCATTCACGTCTACGTTGCGCTGTAGGGGCGAGCGCTCCGCGTGCGACTTCAGCATTTCGCTGAAGTCACCAATACCGCGCGCGGCCAGAGTTTTGATCGGTCCGGCGGAAATTGCATTTACGCGAATCTTCTTCCTGCCTAAATCGTGAGCCAGGTATCGCACCGTGCATTCCAGGGCCGCCTTGGCGACACCCATGACGTTGTAGTGCGGCACTACTTTCTCTGAACCGTAATAAGTCAGGGTGATGATGCTGCCGCCATCTTCCATGAGCGGGGCAGCGCCGCGGGCAAGTGCGATCAGCGAATATACGCTGACATCGTGCGCAATGCGAAACCCCTCGCGCGTAGTTTGCACGAAGTCATTTTTCAGTTCGGACTGGGGAGCGAACCCGATGCTGTGCACCAGGGTGTGAATCTTGCCATAGCGCTGCTTCAACTCCTTAAACACACGGTCGATCTCTTCGTCCTTACCAACATCGCACATGAAGGCTTCAGCTCCAGGCAATGACAAGATCAGGTCCTTGGCTTCCATCTCCAGTCGCTCGTTCTGATACGTGACTGCTAGCTTTGCTCCCGCGGCATGTAAGCCCTGTGCAATCGCCCACGCAATACTGCGCTTATTAGCAACTCCGAAAACAACCGCCACCCGGCCTTCGAGATTGGAAGACATAGCCTCTCCAGAGCGATTTTGAACGAGAAGGATAACAGAACGAGAGAAGTTGGACAGTAA
>JBLNFC010000322.1:0-3675 GCA_050263355.1 Acidobacteriota bacterium | reverse complement strand
AATCTTCAGATATGGTCATCCTTTTAATGGGAGTCACCGGCGCTGGAAAGACCACCATAGGCAGGCTCCTGGCGCAGCAACTCGGGTGGAACTTCGTCGATGGTGACGAATTCCATTCTGCTGCCAATATCGAGAAGATGCGCCGCGGCATTCCTCTCACCGATGCGGATCGTGAGCCTTGGCTGGCTGCTCTGGGGAAAGTAATTGCTGACGCGATCGCACAGAATAACAATCTGGTCGTTGCCTCGTCCGCTCTGAAGCAGCAATACCGTAGGCGCTTGCTGATCAGCCCCGAGGTCAGGCTCGTGTACTTGAAGGGAAGTCGCGATCTGATCGCCGCCCGGCTTCAGAACCGCCATGGGCACTTTGCCACTGCCTCGTTATTAACGGGGCAGTTTGCCGATCTCGAGGAACCCGGTGATGCTCTTGCCGTGGATATAAACGGTTCTCCTGACCAGATAGCCACACTCATCCGGAGTGCTTTCGGGCTCGGTTAGAGGCTAAACCGAACACGTCCCAGCGGCTGCTACAATCTGGCACACCTTCGCACCCTGGGGCGCCTTTGCTCGAAGCCGACGATGCGAAACTCGAATCGTCTGTAGTCGCCAAGCTCACCTGGCGCCTGATGCCTTTCCTCTTTCTTCTGTACATCGTCGCCTACCTCGACCGGATCAACGTGGGATTCGCCGCACTCCAGATGCGCGAGGAACTCGGCTTCAATGACGCTGTCTACGGACTGGGTGCCGGCATGTTCTTCGCCGGATACTTCGTTTTCCAGGTGCCCAGCAACTTAATTCTGATGCGCGTGGGTCCCCGCCGCTGGATCTCGGTGCTGATGGTCGTATGGGGGCTGATTTCATCCGCAACTATCTTTGTGCGCTCTGCGCACAGCTTCTATGCTCTGCGCTTTCTGCTTGGACTCGCCGAAGCCGGCTTTTTTCCCGGCATGATCGTGTATTTGAAAAGCTGGTTTCCTGCGCGCGCGCGGGCGCGCACCGTGGCACGTTTCATGACAGCCGCACCTTTGTCCGGCGTAGTAGGTGGCCCAATCTCGGGTGCGCTGCTCAGCTTGCACCACATAGGCGGACTCTCCGGGTGGCAGTGGCTGTTCCTTGTCGAAGGCTTGCCCGCCATCCTGCTCGGCGTCGTTGTTCTTTTCTTTCTCGAAGATACCCCGGAGAACGCCAACTGGTTGAACTCGGATCAACGAGAATGGCTCGCTGCAGAATTGCGACGCGAGCACGCCACCACCGGCGAAACACGAAACAGGAATCCTCTGGCCGCATTCTCACGGTTATTCCTCTGGATCCTTGCCCTCGTCTACTTTGGCCTGAACAGTTGCTCGTATGGGATTAGTCTTTGGCTGCCCAGCGTCATTCACCGCCTCTCAATGGTAGGCAATTTCGCCGTTGGGGCACTCTCGACGATCCCCTACATTGCGGCTGCGCTTGCCATGGTTCTGGTCGGGCTGCATGCAGATAAAACCGGCGCTCATCGTGGCCATGTTGAGACGGCTGCCCTTACCGGCGCGCTGGCTCTCTGCTGTGCGGCATGCTCCACCTCCGTATTCACGGCTATAACATCGCTCAGCATCGCCATGCTCGGAGTCTTTGCCATGGTGGGTCCTTTCTGGGCCATTCCAACCACCGCGCTCGGTACTCGCGAGGCGCCCGTGGGAATTGCATTCATCAACTCCCTCGGGAACCTCGGCGGCTTCTTCGGCCCGTACATCATCGGCCTGCTCAAGAACTCGACCGGAGAATTCAAAGGTGGTCTGCTGGTCGTGGGACTAACGCTTGCTGTGAGTGGCTGCCTGGTACTCCTCCCTTCGATTCCGTCAGGGAGGGCACAAGGCGTAAAGCAGCAGGCCGTACATTGATCGACGGCGATTGAGCCTTTGTATTTGCAGGCTTGTGCCGGCGCTAAAGCCCTGCCCTTCTACGAACGATCTCCCAGAAGCCCATACAATAGGCGCATTAGGTCGCCAAAAGAATCGGCGCAACTAACCGGCCACAGTGGAGACATCGTGAATATCATCCTCACCGAAAATGAAGTCCGCGTCCTGGGCTCATTGATCGAAAAGGACATCACCACCCCCGACTACTACCCGTTGTCCCTGAACGCGCTCACCAACGCTTGCAATCAGAAATCGAATCGCGATCCGGTGATGAGCCTCGACGAGCAAGCGGTCCGTTCCGCCATCGACGGCCTGCAGAATAAGCGGCTTGCCGGACCGACCAGCAGTGCTGATAGCCGTGTGCCCAAGTTCGAGCACCGCCTGCAGGAAGCTCTCAACTTGACGCGTGGCGAGACCGCCATCCTATGTGTTCTGCTCTTGCGCGGCCCTCAGACTCCAGGCGAGCTTCGCGGTCGCACTGAGCGCATGTTCCGCTTCGAAGAGCTTTCGGACGTCCAAGCCACGCTACAAAAAATGATTGACCGAGATGCTCCGTTGGTGAAGCCATTACCGCGGCAACCCGGCACCAAGGAGATCCGTTACACGCACTTGCTCGCTGGTGATGTGGGCGGATGGGAAGCAGCGCCAGCCTCCCTCCCTTCGGCGACTGCCTCGGTGGATGGCGACCGTCTAGCGCAGCTCGAAAACGAAGTCGCCGACCTGAGAAGGGAAGTGTCCGAGCTCAGGCAGGTAGTGGACAACTTCCGTAAGCAATTCGAATAGGGATGCAGTCTTTCGGCTGATGTGGGGCTACGCGGCCCTTGTTTGCGGCTGGCTTTGTCCTGGAATAAGACGTGATAAATCACACACCAGGTGGCATCCAACGTGATTTCTCAGACCGCTTTGGTAACGGTCCAGAGCAAAAGTGCCCTGAGCTTCCTTTCACCCAATGGTGACCAGCAAGGTTGCCCAGAGCACAATACAACACCTCCATTACTGTAAATCAGACTCCTCCTCTATACCGTGATGCGGCTCACTGCGTGCCGTGATACTCGTTGGTAACTGCACCGTGATCGGGTGAGGGCATCGCCGCTGGTGCGCTGCGTCGCGTGCAATGAAGTGCCGAAAGGGTTTTTGTAGCTCTTTTGTCAGTGAATGGGAAGACAGATGCCTACGCGTCGTTTCGGTTCCCGAATCGGCATGAGTTCCTTGTCTACACCCTTTTAGCCTCGCAGTCACGTTGCTGCATTCTGCCTGTCACATCCTTTTTTGCAATCAAGCTATACAAAGGATGCAGGCAGAAGCGCATAATGCGTAGCCCCTAGGGCGAGCCCGCGGCGAAAGCTCGCAGAATCGAGTACTTGGAGTTATGGCAGAAATAAAAGCGAACCAGCAACAGCGAAGCGAAAAGACGCCCAAGTGTAGTCTTTGCGGTAAGACCAGCACGCGGCTTGTGGACGGCGAGCCTAGTTGCGACGATCACATCGAGCTCGTGTACGAGAACCAGGTGGAGGACTACACTCTCGAACACCAAAAACGCAACGACTGGCTCGAGCCGTAGCCGCATCGCTGATCGGCACCCGGCCTTGCCGCCCGTGCAGGCCGCGACGTCAGCGCAGTCATTCAAAATTAGCCCTTCCAGATGATCGCTCCAGCGTGAAACCGCTGAGATTGACAACTTAAAAAGTGTAAAATCCCGAGCGATGCGATCTTTGGAAATCTCTCCTGAGCAATTCCGACTTCTCGCGAAGCAAGTGTGCGATCTCGTGGCAGATTAC
>JBLNFC010000321.1:0-5383 GCA_050263355.1 Acidobacteriota bacterium | reverse complement strand
GGCCGGAGGGAACAACTTCCTCGCCCGCCGTGTTCTTGATCGTGTGCGCTATCTGCATGCCGAACAGGTTGGTCGGCTTGTCGGAGCCGGAATCGATCGTCCAGAAGAGCTTCTTGTCGCGCACCGCGAGCTTATCGACGGTGTAGAACGTGCGCAGGATGTCTTCGCCCGACCGTAGACCCAGAGCACGGAGGAAAATCGTGCCCAAGAACTTGCGCTTGCGGTCGATACGGACGTAAAGCACGTTTTTCTGGTCGTATTCGAATTCCACCCACGAACCGCGGTAGGGAATGATCTTGCCCAGGAAGTAGGTACGGTTGTTCGCTGTCTCAAAGAAAACACCGGGCGAGCGGTGCAATTGGCTGACGATCACCCTCTCGGTCCCGTTCACAATGAACGTGCCGTTCTGAGTCATCAGGGGCACGTCACCGAAGAAGACTTCCTGCTCCTTGATATCCCGAATGGAGCGGTTCCCAGTTTCAGCATCCTTCTCGTAAATCGTGAGCCGCATGGTGACCTTCAGGGGAGCTGAATAGGTCATGCCGCGCTCTTCGCACTCACTGACATCGTATTTCAGTTGCAGGCCGACCGGGTCGCCGCACTTATTGCAGAAATCGGGCGTGTTCGCGTTGTACGTGCCGCATTTCTGGCAGAGCACTTCGCCCGGGTGAAATGGATCGGTGATCACCGTGGAGCCGCAATTCTTACAAGTGGTACGCAGGTGGTGCAGTCCCTTGAGGTGACCGCATTTGCACTCCCAGTTGCCGATCGCATAGTCAACAAACTCAAGCTGCGAGACATTGCGGAAATCCGTAATCGGGAAGACCGATTGAAAGACCGCTTGCAGACCAGCGTCATCGCGCTCGCTCGGCAACTTGTCCATCTGCAGGAAACGGTCGTACGAGCGCTTCTGAACCTCGATCAGGTTCGGGATCTGGATGGTTGCCGGAATTTTGGAGAAATCGAAACGTGTACGGTAGGTGCCATTCTTCGACATTCAGAGACTCCCAACTTTCAGCGCAGCCGAGGGCTGCAAATGGTGTGGCGCGGACACTCTCGTCCGCGTCTTTCGAAGCGCGGGATACATCCGCAGCGCGGTCGCAGAGACCGCGCGTCAATGATTAACAGTGACTCATTCGTAAAAGTAGTGCGGGCGCTCGCAGGGACGAGTTTCCCCGGGAGCGCCAAGTGAGGCGTTTATCCTCGTTTGAAATTTGTTGTTCCGCGCCAGTTCTTTAAGGCCTGTTCCCGTCCCGCCGCTATCAGGACAGTTGCCAAAATCTCACTGCGACCACACTTCGCTCCCCTGGGTTCTTGCTGGACTCGGGTGTCCCTATGAAGTGAGTGGCCGCCGTTCGGTGATTCCGAGGGAGCAGTGTTGATATTGATGATAACACTGCCCCTTTGGATTCACCAGTAGCGAATCTATAAACGTAAATTGTTCAAGTGCGGGGCCTTCGACCCGGCTACCCGGGTCAGAGGCCCGGACCTACTACTTCACTTCTACGGTTGCGCCGGCGTCAGCGAATTTCTTCTTGATGGTCTCCGCCTCTTCCTTCGACACGCCGTCTTTCACGGTCTTGGGAGCGCCGTCCACCAGGTCCTTGGCTTCCTTCAGACCGAGGCTGGTAACTTCACGTACGGCTTTGATTACATTGATCTTGTTGGCGCCCACGTCCTTGAGAACGACTGTGAACTCAGTCTTTTCTTCGGCCGGGGCTGCTGCCGCCGCCCCCGCACCGCCACCGGCCACCATCACCGGAGCCGCTGCGGCGGCCGACACGCCAAGGCGCTCTTCTAGTTTTTTCACCAGCGATGCCGCTTCCAGCAGCGACAAGCCTACGATTGATTCTTCCAGCTGTTGCAGATCCGCCATGTCTGTATCTCCACCTTTCAGTTATCAGTTGCTGATTTCGTTATCCGTGAACCAGGTTTCCAGTGCGACCCCGCTCCTTCCCGCCTCGCCAGACAACGTGGCTGGATCAAGCCTCGCAACCCCCTGCTTCCTGATAACTAAACCTTTTCAGACGGCCTTGGCCGCCCAGAAATTCTTGTTTTCTCGCTACACTCCTGCCGGAGCATCATTCTTGAACTTCTGCTTCTCCACCGCTTGGTTGACGACGACCGCCAAGTCGCGGCCAACTGCATTCATCACTGTCACCAGGCGCTGCGCCGGAGCACTAATCAAGAAGAGCAGTTTCGAGTAGAGCTCTTCCTTGGAAGGCATTGTGGCCAAGGACTCGAGTTCCTTAACCGATAATGCGCGCCCTTCAACTACGCCGGCCTTGAAAGTGAATTCCGGATTGTCCTTGGCGTATTTTGCCAACGCCTTTGCAAGCGCGACGGGATCGCCTGTGGTGTATGCGATCGAGTTCACACCCGAAAGGTTTTTAAGGACTTCCTCAACCTTGGTGCCCTTGGCGGCGCGCTCGACCAGCGTATTTTTGACCACCTGGTACTTGGCTCCGGCCCCGCGGAGAGCCTTGCGCAGCTCATAGTCCTGCGCCACTGTCATCTTCGTGTAGGTGGTCACCACAAGGTTGCCGATCTTCTGGAGATCGCCACTCAGCCTCTCAACTTGCTCTGTTTTTTTCGCTTTCGTAACCGCCATCGTCGTTTCCCTTCAAAACTCTTTCAGATTCTCATCCTGCACGGCCGCGCTCCGCCCCCCTGCAGCGGCCGGATTAACGCAATCACTGCGCTTGGGCGCCACCTGAATTACGCTTTCGCCGCAACCTCAACCGCGGTGGTGTCGATCAGAACTCCAGGCCCCATGCTCGAGCTCAGCGTACATCCCTTGATGTACTTGCCTTTTGCCACGCTCGGCTTAGCCTTGACAACGCTCGTGATTACAGTCGTGGCGTTCTCGACTAACTTGTCTGGGGTGAACGAAATCTTGCCCACCGGGACATGAACGAGCGCCGTTTTATCGGTTCGGAACTCTACTTTGCCAGCCTTCACTTCCTGGACTGCCCTCGCGACATCGAAAGTCACGGTGCCAGTCTTCGGATTCGGCATCAGGCCCTTGGGACCAAGCACTTTTCCGAGGCGGCCCACCGACTTCATCATGTCGGGCGTAGCGATTAGCGCGTCAAAGTCGGTCCAATTCTCTTTCGTGATCTTTTCGACCATGTCTTCGCCGCCCACGAAGTCAGCGCCGGCGCCTTCCGCCTCGCGGATCTTATCGCCGCTGGCAATCACGAGAACCTTTTTTGATTTGCCTAACCCGTGCGGCAGAACTACCGTTCCACGAACCATCTGATCAGCGTGCTTGGGATCGACCCCCAGGCGCAGCGTGACCTCTACCGTCTCGTCAAATTTTGCGAACTTTACTTTCTGCAGAAGGGGCACCGCCTCCTGCAGCGTGTACGGGCGTTGCTCAACCGCCGCCCGCGCTTTCGTGATGTTCTTTCCAGCTTTTCTCATTTTCTTCCTCGTCTTCCACCGCCCTGCGGTAACCTGCAGGGCCGTAGTATTTTCGACTCTTGCTTCGAATCCTTTATCCGACTACTTCAATCCCCATGGAACGCGCAGTTCCGCGGACACTCTTAATGGCCGTCTCTACCGATGCCGCATTCAAATCTGGCATCTTCTGCTTGGCAATGTCTTCTACCTGCTTCAGCGTGACCTTGCCGACCTTGTCTTTGTTGGGAGCTCCAGAACCTTTGGCGATGCCCGCTGCCCTCTTAAGCAGAATGGAAGCCGGAGGCGTCTTGGTGATGAATGTGAACGAGCGGTCGTTATAGACCGTGACCACCACCGGGATGATTAGCCCCTCGAGTTCCTTCTGGCTGGTGCGAGCATTGAACTGCTTGCAGAACTCCATGATGTTGATCTGGGCCTGACCGAGCGCCGGTCCCACGGGAGGCGCTGGGGTCGCTTTGCCCGCCGCGATCTGCAGCTTTACAGAACCTGTTACCTTTTTTGCCATAACTTCCTTCTCGGAATTCTCGATCTAGGTTTTTGAAATCAGAAATCAACAATCGAAAATCGTAAATTGCTTACGCCACCTTTTCTACCTGCCCAAACTCCAACTCCACAGGAGTCGAGCGGCCAAAAATCGTGACCATTACTTTCAGCGTCTCGCGATCCTCGTTCACCTCATCCACCACGCCGGTGAAGCTGGCGAATGGGCCCTCAGTGATCCGCACGGACTCGTTCTTTTCGAACTTGACCTTGAGCTTGGGCTTGTCCTTCGATTCGCCCACGCGATACACGATATGCTGAACTTCTTCCTCAGATAGAGGTGTGGGCTGCTGTCCAGTGCCTACGAAGCCAGTAACCCGCGGCGTCGACTTGACCACATGCCAGACGTGGTCATCCATGTCCATCTCAACCAGCACGTAGCCGGGATAGAACATCCGCTCGCTGGTGTACTTCTTCCCGCCGCGGACCTCGGTCACCGACTCGGTGGGGATCAGCACACGACCGATCTTCTCTTGCAGACCGAACGCCTGCACCCGCGATTCCAGCGACTCTTTCACCTTGCGCTCGAACCCGGAATAGGAGTGGATGATGTACCACTTCATGTTCGGATTGCGAGGAAGTTCGTTTGGCGGATTCGCGCCGTCGCCTTCCGGAAGCCCTGCGTTCTTTTCTTCGTCTGCCATAACCTGTTTTCGCATTTCCAACCTTTTTTGCCTGAACTATCGCCGGGTCAAGCTGTGTAACACCCAGTCGATGGCGTGCCCAATGGCGTTATCAACGATCCAGAAGTACACCCCGAAAATGAAGACCGTGATAATGACCACCGCCGTCGTGGCCTGCACTTCTTTGTAAGACGGCGTTGTCACCTTTTTCATCTCGGTGCGCACGTCGTTGTAGAAAGTCTTCGCACGTGCCGGCCATGATTTGACCGTTGTGACCAGCGTTCCTTGTTCTGCTACTGTCGCCATCAACTTCCTGCTTCCTTAGTCTTTCTCCGGCCTTCATCGCTCCCGTCGGCCGGGGCAAATCTGGCAGGGGCGGAGGGATTCGAACCCCCAAGTTCGGTTTTGGAGACCGACAGTTTAACCGTTGAGCTTACGCCCCTGAATTCAAGTGATGATTTTCCGATTGATGATTGTTGATTGACGGAACTCGTAACCATCAAAAATCAGCAATCAACAATTATTTCACTTCTTTATGCGGCGTATGCTTCCGGCAGCGCCGGCAAAACTTCTTCAACTCGATGCGATCCGGAGTCGTCTTGCGATTCTTGGTCGTCGAGTAATTGCGTTCCTTGCACTCACCGCACTGCATTGTAATGATCTCTCGGGGCATTGCTCACTCCCATAAAACCTGAACTTGTCATCCTAAAGCCACCACGAACCACGTGGGGACAGGCGCCCTCGCCTGTCCGGCCGAGCGAAGCTCGGCTCCTACTGCACGCTCTCCGCGATCG
>JBLNFC010000320.1:0-7401 GCA_050263355.1 Acidobacteriota bacterium | reverse complement strand
AAAACAGCATCGGGTTAACGGGAGGCGTGAGCGGCCTGGCAGGCGCTTTCGTGGGCATCAACTATGCCACCAACAACCTGTTCGGGTTGGGCGAGACCTTGAATGTGCAAGCCAGCGTAGGTAATCGGCAGCGTAACGTCATGTTCGGGTTTACCGAGCCTTACCTGTTCGACCGTCCGCTGCAATTGGGGTTCACGGTGTTCAGCCAGCGCTTCAACTACGACCAGGCGAATCAATACCAGATTCTTACTGGACAGAAGGTCAACTTCTCACAAGCCGTGCTGAACAGTTTGCAGAACTTCACGCAGGCGAGCACCGGTTTCAGCCTGTCGGCCAGCTATCCGCTGCATCGATCTTTCAAACGCATTGGGATCACGTACTCGTTCGACAATTCGTCGACGCAAGTTTTCAGTGACGCGTCGCGATCTCTGTTCGAGAACCTAGCATTCCGTGGTTTCGCCGGACCGAATGCACTGAACGGAGTCAAGACCAGCAAGGTGCTGCCGAGTTTCACGTTCAGCACCATCGACAGTCCCATCAACCCACATACCGGCAAGAGCATTTTCCTCGGGGGGGAAATCGCCGGGTTGGGGGGCACGGTTCAATACGTGCGACCCATTTTGCAGTGGAAACAATTCATCCCGGTGCAGAAGGGCCGCAATGCATTCGGTTATAACGTGCAGGCTTCTTTCCTGACGGGCTACGGCGGGCTGGTGGCGCCTCCGTTTGATCGCTTTTACATGGGAGGGGAGAATGACCTGCGTGGATTTGATATTCGTACCATCTCGCCATTGGCTTACCTCTCCAATCGCGCCACGGTCAATTTGACCAATCCCGATGGAACCGTCGTTCCCAGGGATCCGAACAATCCGCGGCGAGGCGCGTACACGATTCAGCTGCCATTTCAGCAGATCGTAGCTCCCGGCGGGGACTTAAGCCTGGTGGGCAACCTGGAATACCGCATCACGATTGTTGGTCCCGTGCGTTTAGCTCCATTTGTGGATATAGGGTCAAACTCGATCGTATTGCCTTCACAGCTTCGTATTAACACCGGACAGTTGCAAGACATCAACAGTGCATTCTTCGGGTGTCCTGGTATGGACGCGGGTTTCAGTTGTGTGGGCGGGACGCGGATAAATTTCCCGGCAGAGTTGAAGCCAATATCAGGCACCAACTGGGTTCCCCGCATGTCTACGGGGCTGGAATTACAGGTATTCCTGCCTGTGATCAATGCACCCTTTCGCGTGTACTGGGCCTACAACCCGTTGCGGCTGAATACCTCCACGATCGCGCCGACGCCTATCACGCGCGAGATGTTCCCGGCGGGGGCCGCGGGCGACTTCACCTTTGGGCAGGCGCTGGCATTGTATGGTCCGACTTACGTGTTGAAAGAGCCGCTGAAGACGTTCCGGTTTACGGTGGCGACGACGTTCTGAAATGATTCCCTCCGGGGCTGAAGCCCCGCTTCACACGACTTTGACGCGGCCCTGAAGGGCCGCTCTTCCACGCCTAGGCCGGGTCTTCGCGCGTGGAAGGGCGGCGCTTTCCACGTCTTGTCTCTCGTAAGCCTGGTTGCACCTCTCGACGCGGGTTCAGGCCGAAGCCCTTCGGGATGACGAACGTATACCTTGGAATGACAAAGCTTCCAGAAATCGCCAAGCGGAAGGAGAAAGAGTAAACAGCTCTCAGGTGCGGCTCTGTTTGACCTTGTGGGAAACATGCACCTATAATGAAATCACCCGCGCCCCTAAGAACAAGTCATCCGCAGGGCGATTAGCACGCGTCCCAAGTTCCGCGTGCTGAGCTGAGCAACCAGGCTCACCTATCTCGGTTTATGAGGGCCGGTTGATCTGGTGGTAGCACGTGGCCCAGTGAGATGGGCACTAAGGTTTATCTGAGTATCCCGAGACAAATCTCAAGGAGTTCAAGCGATCCAATGAATAGCAAGATTGTGCGAATTTTCATGGTCATGGCAATTGCTATGCCCATAGTTGCCGTGGCCCAAGGTGGTACGACGAATACTGCTTCGGCCGCTACGCCGCCCGCGGGGACGGCACCCGCTCCAACTGCCACCGGGCCGACCCGGATTGGTGTTATCAGTATTCAGGATGCGATTCTGGCCACGAATGAAGGACAGAAAGAATTCGAAGCGCTCGGCAAGAAGTTCGAGCCCAAGCGCAACGAGATCAAGTCGATGACAGACGAGATCGACGGCCTCAAGAAACAACTCGATGCGTCGAAGGCGCCGAATGATGAGAACCGCGCTGGCCTCGTTCGCCAGATCGAAGCGAAGCAGAAGTCGCTCACGCGTAGCCAGGAAGATGCTCAAAACGACTTTGTAGGACAGCAGAACGAGATCGCGCAGAAGATTCTGCAAAAGATGGGACCCGTGATCGACAAATACGCGAAGGACAACGGGCTCGGCTTGATTATCGATATCTCGAAGCCTTGGCCCGATGGTCCCGTGCTTTGGGCGGGCCAATCCGTCGATATCACCAAGACGGTAGTTGATATTTACAATCAGCAATCAGGTGTGCCGTCGGCGCCTTCGGCCAGCCGGCCTGGGGCAGGCGGGACGCGTCCGGGCGGAGTTGGGGCGACCAGACCTACTACGACGCCAACGACGAAGCCGCAAGGCACGACACCGCCGAAGCAGTAGCGACAACATCGCCGTTTAGAAAGTTCCCAAAGGGCCGCGAAATCTCGCGGCCTTTTTCTTTTTGGCTGGTCATCTGCCTTGTCGGCTGTCGGTGTCAGTACCTCTAGCTGGTGAGGAGGGCACCATGTTGACCACAGGGATAAACGAGACCACTTGCGGGGAAACTTCACGGCGAACCTGGGCGACGCTGAGTTCATTCGCCCTACAGGCGACGGGCGTAGGCATTGCGTTGTTGCTGCCCATGATTTACACGCAAGGGTTGCCGCAACTGAAGATTTTGAGCCACGCGTTGATTGCGACTCCAGCGCCACCTCCTGGTGCACCGCCGGAGATGGCCAGTTCGCGTGCGAGCAATCTCATTGTCAGCAATCTCCGAGATGGACACCTGATGCTGCCGGGGAGAATTCCCCGATCAGTTGTCTCGATCGATGACCAGGGCGTGGCTCCATCCTCGGCCACCGGATGGGTCCCCGGGAGTACCGGTACGGGCACTGATCCGAATGGAGTTCTGCATTCCATTCTGAGCGGAACGGGACTTACAGCCGCACCGCCGAAACCGGCATTGGTCCCGCATAATGTCCTGCGGTTCTCCGTGATGATGCAAGGTTACCTGGTTCGCCGGGTGGAACCTATCTATCCCGCATTGGCCAAGGCTGCACGTATACAAGGCCCGGTACACCTGCAGGCCATGATCAGCAAACAAGGCTTGATTGAAAATCTTCAGGTGCTGAGCGGTCACCCGATGCTAGCCGGGGCCGCAGTCGATGCAGTGCGGCAGTGGCGCTACCGGCCTTACGTTTTGAATGGGGAAGCGGTAGAGGTGGAAACGGAAATCACCGTGAACTTCGTGCTGTCGGGGAGCTAATCAGATCTTCCTGACGTGGTGGGACAAGGCCAACGTGCCTGGACCTGTGCTGAAGCGCCGCTGTTCCACAACGACTCCGAAGTAGCACCAGCGTAACGGTGCATTGCGAGTGAGCGCGTCTATAATCGCCACAGTGGCTACGACGATCACAGGGAAGGCGATTCGGCACGCAACCCGTCCCACGTGGGCGGAAGTTTCGTTACCGGCGCTGCGCCGGAATTTCGGGCTGGTGCAACAACACGTGGGGCCCGACGTAACCATCTGTGCCGTGGTAAAGGCCGACGCATACGGTCACGGAGCCGTTCAGTGCTCGCTCGCGCTGGAAGCTGAAGGTGCGAAGTGGCTGGGTGTGACATCCCTCGATGAAGCGATTCCCCTGCGCGATGCAGGAGTCAGCAGCCGTATTCTCCTGATGACCGGCTTCTGGCGTGGTGAAGAAGAAGAAATTGTCCGACTCGGATTGACACCCACAGTTTGGGAGTCGTGGCACATTGAGGCGATGGAGAAGGCTGCCGGCAGGCTAGGTGTGAGCCGGCATCCCGTACACCTGAAGGCAGACACAGGTATGGGACGCCTCGGGGTGAATCCGAAAGAACTCTCCGGCATATGCCGATTGTTGAACTCGTCGCCTCACCTAGTATTGGAGGGATTCTCGACGCACCTGGCTTCGTCTGAGGTGCTTGATGCGCCCTCTTCGCAAGCGCAACTCAATGAATTCGAGCTCGCGCAGCAAACTTTGCGACACGCGGGACTTCAGCCTGTACTCATACATTCAGCTAACACGTCGGCCATCATCTCGCGCCGGGAAAGCTGGCATACCATGGTGCGCCCAGGCCTGGCGCTTTATGGATATTATTTGCCATTCCAGCGCGCGGGACGTGAAGTGAGCGGTAGCGCATGGCGGTTGAATGTCGAACCCGTTCTTACGTGGAAAACGCGCATTTTGTCTGTTCGCAATGCCGAAGCCCACGAGGCGCTAGGATACGGTGGGACATACGTTACCAAAAGCCCATCTCGCATTGCGGTCCTCCCCGTCGGTTACGCGGATGGGTTGAACCGCGCACTGTCGGGAGGAGGCCGTGTCATCGTGCGCCAGCACTATGCACCGATCGTAGGACGCATTTCGATGGATTTGACGCTAGCCGACGTCACCGGAATTCCAGGAGTGGATGTCGGGGATGAAGTCATCTTGCTTGGCAGTTGCGACGGGCTTACCGTGAGTGCACGCGAGCACGCCGAGTTGGCGGACACGATTGCATACGAGATTCTCTGCGCGATATCGAAACGGGTGCCGAGAAGGTATAACTGAGATCAGTCGTCAGGCATCGGTCGTCGGTCGTCAGGCTTGCCAATCACTGCTTTCCTTGAGTTCGCATGGCGGATCTGCCAGCCGCGATCCCAACCTTTCGAAGAGAACGCTCAACTCCATTTTTTAGCCACTCAATGCAGGGCTGGCTGATCACGCTAGAGTGGTTTGGTATCCTAAACAGTTCATGCGTACTCGATATCAGCAATGGATGTTTGATTGGGAGACCCGGTTAACCTCGGTGGATAACAACCGGGTGGTGAGGCCATTGGACTGGGGGATTGAGTACTCTCAGAGGTGGCCGTGCCGTAATGGCTGTGCTCCCGGGCAAGTGCCTGCCGATCCGGAAAAATATCTGGCGGACTACAATCGGCGCATCGTTGCGAACAGTGACGAGTTTTACTCTTACCAGAAGCCCACGGATTTCCGCCTGGAACGACGCGAGGTGAAGGTATTCAGTACGCGTGAAGTGCCTGATCCGAAATTGGAGGCGAGAGTCCGCGGAACGTACGCGGATTTCCTGCGCTTCACGTCTCCGGTGCAGACCCCCTTTCCCGAAAATAATCTGGCGAACGCGCGCTGGTTCCCGGCAAGAGGCCGAAGGGCAGTGATTCTGTTGCCGCATTGGAACTCAGATGCCCTGGCCTACACGGGGCTGTGCCGGGTGCTGAACTGGATGGGCATCGCGGTGCTGCGACTGAGCATGCCGTATCACGACATCCGTATGCCGGCAGAAATCAATCGCGCAGATTACGCGGTTTCGGCCAACATCGGACGCACGCTGGATGCCGTTCGTCAGGGTGTAGTTGACATTCGGTGCTGCCTGGACTGGCTGCAAGAACAGGGCTACAGCCGGCTCGGAATCGTGGGCACCAGTCTGGGCTCGTGTTACGCGTTTCTGGCTTGTGCGCACGATGCGAGGCTAGGCGTAGCGGCATTCAATCACGCTTCGACCTATGTTGCTGACGTTGTCTGGCACGGCCAGTCGACGCGGCACATTCGGGCTGGTCTGGAGCAGAAGATCGATGTCGAGCGCCTACGTCAGCTTTGGGCTGCGATCAGCCCGATGTCATATTTCCCTCAGTTCGCCCGTTTTAGGCGAAAGTCGCTCATCATCTATGCGAAGTACGACCTGACGTTTCTCCCCGAGCTCTCGAGTGATGTGGTCGCTGAGTTCCAGCGTTATCAGCAGGACCACAAGGTTGTGGTGTTACCCTGCGGGCATTACAGCACGGGCGAAACGCCATACAAGTACATGGATGGCTGGCAGCTGGTTTCCTTTTTGCGAACCGCTTTCGAAGCGTAAAATGGCCGAATGAAGATTGCGCTCGGAGCGGATCACGCCGGGTTTGAACTCAAAGAGAAAATAAAAAAGTACCTTCAGGAAAAAGGGATTACGGTCGACGACCGCGGCACGCACTCGACTGAATCCGTGGATTATCCGGATTATGCCTTGCGAGTTGGTGAAGAAGTAGCCGCGGGAGATGCGGACTCTGGCATCCTCGTGTGTGGGTCTGGGATCGGCATGTCGATCGCTGCCAACAAAGTTCACGGCGTTCGCGCCGCGCACGTCACTTCAGAGATCGAGGCGCACTTGAGCCGTGAGCACAATGACGCCAACGTCCTTGCCATTGGCGGCCGCGTGCTGGACGAAGGCACGGCGCGTAAGGTTATTGACTGCTGGCTGAACACGGATTTCGCCGGCGGCCGGCATCAGCAGAGGGTCGAGAAGATTACGGAAATTGAGCGGGAGGAGTCGCCGGCAGCCAATGGGTAAGTTCGCCTTCATTGAGGATGCGAAATATCGGTACTGTGCGGCGTGGTTCAGCGGGTTCGTGAAGCAGGCTTCCCGTTGATTACCGATTCGATGCGCCTCGAGTTCGATGGTCCGCAGACGCGCGGTTCATAAGAAGTCTTGACGAAATATTTGAAGGGCTAATACCAATGGAAAATGATGCTATGTACCGTCGACTCGAGGAAGTGGATCCAGATGTGGCTTCCGCGATCGACAACGAGGTCCGCCGCCAGCACGAGGGCCTGGAACTGATTGCTTCGGAAAACTTCGTGAGCGAAGCGGTACTCGAGGCCATGGGCTCGGTATTCACTAATAAGTATGCCGAAGGATATCCGGGGAAGCGGTATTACGGAGGCTGCGAGTACGCCGACGTAGTCGAGGAGCTAGCGCGCGAACGTGCGAAGAAACTTTTCGGGGCAGAGCATGCCAACGTGCAGCCACACGCTGGTTCCCAGGCCAACATGGAAGCGTACGCGGCCGTGCTGCAAGCGGACGACACCATCCTGGGGCTGAACCTTGCGCATGGCGGGCATCTCACGCATGTACATCATTTGAAGTTTTCGGGCAAGACCTATCGCATCGTTCCTTACGGAGTGACGAAAGAGTCGGAGACGATTGATTACCACGAACTGGAAAAACTGGCTGAGAAAGAGCGTCCCAAGCTAATTATAGGCGGTGGAAGTGCGTACCCTCGCATCATCGACTTCGCGCGAATGCGGCAGATTGCGGATAAGGTCGGTGCGTTGTTTCTGGTCGACACGGCTCATTTTGCCGGG
>JBLNFC010000319.1:0-3908 GCA_050263355.1 Acidobacteriota bacterium | reverse complement strand
GAATGCGTTTTCCAACTTCGTGCAAGTGCTCTTTTCGCACCCGGATCCGAAACTCGGGATCATGAAGCAGCAGGTAAGCAAGTTCCGCCCCTTGCTGGACGAAATTCAATTTCGCCATCCCAGTAGCTTTTCTCTCGAACTCGTCCGTCGGGATACCCAGTACTTCACTCAGGACGTAGCCCGAGTCATTGAAGGTCAATGTGTGATCGAAGTCACTGGCAAACAGATAACGCTTAGTTGGTCGTTCACTCATAAACATTAGATTCGAGGGTACCCGAAGCAGACGTTAAAAGATCATAAAAAGGTTTTATCGCGGTCATGGGAATTTCGCCGCGCTGCGCATCGCCTTGATGCCAATGCGTTGTTGAGATTTCAACTGGCCAGAATTGTGTGCTGCGTTTATTCTGATGCGTCGCATTCAGTTTCTTTATGTGTCCGAGCTATGCCAATCAAGTGGCTGAGACGTTGGAAGACCCGGATTCTGCTGATTTTTGCGGTGGTAGGTCCGGGGATCATCACGGCGAACGTCGACAACGATGCCGGCGGCATTTGGACGTACTCGTCTGCTGGCGCTCAGTTCGGACACATGTTGCTGTGGACCATCCTGCCCGTCACCCTGGCACTGATCGTGGTGCAAGAGATGTCGGCTCGCATGGGAGCGGTCACGGGCAAGGGACTGAGCGATCTCATCCGCGAAGAATACGGCTTCCGCATTACCTTCTTCATGATGGCGGCCATTCTGGTCACGAATTTTGGCAATGTGGTCGCAGAGTTTGCCGGAATTGCTAGCAGTCTTGAATTGTTCGGTCTGTCCCGTTTTATTACCGTGCCGGTCTGCGCTGTGATTGTCTGGCTGATCGTAGTGAAAGGACAATACAAGTCAGTCGAGAAGGTATTTCTTGTAGCTTCGTTCTTCTACATCACCTACATCTTTGCCGGGTTCTTCGCCAAGCCTGCCTGGACGGAAGCGCTTCTCGCCACCGTCAAGGTACCGGAGCGCAAGATGTTTTCACAGCAAGAGTATCTGTTCATGGTGATCGGGTTGGTCGGAACCACCATCGCTCCCTGGATGCAGTTTTATCTTCAGTCCTCGATCGTAGAAAAGGGCGTGACACGGCGTGACTACCATCTCTCCAGAATCGACGTGATTGCTGGCTGTTTTTTCACGGACCTGGTGGCCTGGTTCATCATCGTTGCTTGCGCTGCGACCCTGTATGCGCATGGGCATCGAGACGTGCGCGATGCGGCGGACGCAGCGCAGGCGCTGCGTCCGCTGGCGGGAGATTACGCCTATATTCTTTTTGCTTTGGGACTCTTCAATGCGAGCCTGTTCGCCGCATCCATTCTGCCGCTCTCAACCGCTTACACCGTGTGCGAAGGGTTGGGCTTTGAATCGGGTATCGGGCACAAGTTCCGCGAAGCGCCGGTTTTCTATTGGCTGTATACGATCCTGATTGCCGTGGGTGGTGGGGTCATTTTGCTGCCCAATATACCCCTGGTCAAGATCTCGCTTTTGTCGCAGGTGATCAACGGAGTCGTCCTGCCTTTCGTACTTGTCTTTATGCTACTGCTTGTGAACAAGAAGGATCTGATGGGCGAGCACGTGAATTCGCGGAGCTTCAACGTAATCGCCTGGGCGACGACCATCATCATGGTTGCCCTCTCCATTGCCTTGTTGTGGGCGTCGCATAATGCGGGATAGGTTCTACTCTGATTGGCTGCGCGGCATGCCCATGCGCCTCGTTTATGACGGCGAGTGCCTCTCTGGCGGGATTTCGCGGTAAACCAGTGTGATGCTGGCGGCATCTAGTTGTGATAAGAAGGTAAATCAGGTCGCTGCTTTCCCCGCCGAGGTGAGTCATGGGTCCCCGTTCTCTGATGCTTACGGTTGTTGTCGCGCTTCTTCTTTCCAGTTCGACGGTTTTTGCTGCATCGGGGGCGGAGCAGAAGACCGCAACACCGTCGGCGCTCAAGACCTATCACGATGGCAGCATTAGGGATTTGGAAGCTATAGGGAATCGCAATGTCGGTTGTCGCAAAGGCGTAGGGAACTGGTATAGCGTGGATAGCCAAATCCGCATGGGAAAGGAGTATTCCCAGCAGGTGGAGGCCTCCTCCAAGCTCATTACGGATCCGACCATCACTGAGTACATCAACCGTATTGGGCAGAATCTGGTCAGGAACTCTGATTCGCAGGTGCCATTCACGATTAAGGTCCTGGACTCTGATGACGTGAATGCGTTTGCGCTGCCGGGCGGCTTCTTTTACGTAAATTCCGGCCTAATCCTAGCGGCGGACAATGAAGCGGAATTAGCGGGCGTGATGGCCCACGAGATCGCTCACGTCGCTGCATGTCACGTGGCTCGAGAAAATACGCGGGGACAGCTAATGAATCTGGCGTCGATTCCTCTGATCTTCGTCGGTGGAGGAATCGGGTACGCGGTGCGAAACGCGGTCGGGATCGGCGTTCCACTGGGGTTCCTCAAGTTCTCGCGCGGATTTGAGACCGAAGCGGATTACCTGGGCGTCGAATACCTATACAAAGCCGGATATGATCCCCAGGCGTTCACGGCATTTTTCGAGAAGGTGCAAGCTCTGGAGAAAAAGAAGCCCGGAACCCTGGCAAAAGCATTCGATACCCATCCGCAGACACCTGACAGGCTGGCCAAGTCGCAGCAGGAGATACAGACACTACTGCCTGCCGAAGCTCAATACAAGCTCGATACGTCTGAGTTCCAGGACGTGAAGGCACGGCTGGCTGAACTCCAGAAGCGGCTCAAGATCAGAGACGAACAGCCAGGCCGCCCCACGTTGAGAAGGGCAAGTTCCACGACTGTGGACGACAAGGGCAAAGCGGGAGATGATGATGAGCGCCCGACGCTAAAACGTCGTGATGGAACGAATCCGGACTAGGGCGATCCTAGGTCGAGGATCAGACAACCTTGCCCTCGGCAAGACCTCTGACCAGCTCCAGATCTGCTTCCAGGAAGTCGTACCCGGGAAGGTCCTTTCGATCGGCCCACTGGATGTCCCGAAAAATGCGATTTTCGAGCTCACCGTGGTATTTGTGAACGACGTAAAAACGCAGCTCTACGGCGCCGCCTCCCTTGTAGACATGGTGAATACGGGCGACTTCCTCACCGATCGCGGCGTCGATTCCTAACTCCTCCTCGAGTTCGCGATGTAGTGCATCGCGTGGCTGCTCTCCGGGCTCGATTTTTCCGCCCGGAAACTCCCATTTCATGGGCATGACCTGATGCCGTGTTCGCTGGCATACCAGGATCTTACCTTCCTGATTAAGGATGAGGGCGGCGACGACCCGTTTCGTCATGAGGTCAGAAGGCCAGCACGGAACCGGCGGTATGTATGGTTGAGAGCTTCGGAAGGGCTAGAGAGACCCGAAGACCTCACGACCGCGCACGTGAGTACCTTGTGGCCCGCTGCTTTCATGGCCGTGGATTTTCGAGGTAGCGACCCACAGCAGCGGCGCAGTACTCAACCAGTTGGCGATCTTCCAGAGAGAATGCGGCAGGGAAGTGGCTGTCAATGTCGAGCTCACCTACTACTTTGCCCCTCGCGAAGATGGGGGCGACGATTTCGGATTTCGTTTCCAGGGAACAAGCCAGATAGCGGGGGTCAGACTGAACATCATCAACCACCACTGTTTTCCCGCTCGATGCGGCGGCGCCGCAGATGCCTTGATTCAAGGGAATCCTGGTGTGGGGAGTCATGGCTCCTTCAAAAGGTCCTAGCACCAGGACGGGCCCTTGGACTTCCGTCTCCAGCATGTAAAAACCAACCCAGTTGTATTTCAGCATTGTCTCGTGAAGGAGTTTAACGACTCCCTTCATCAACTGCTCAGCAGACTTGGACGAGGAAAGGAGGACATCAACTGATTTTCTAACTTC
>JBLNFC010000318.1:0-2966 GCA_050263355.1 Acidobacteriota bacterium | reverse complement strand
GGGCCACCAGGTCATGAGCGCGAACGTGGAAGGGCAAACCTCCATTGTCGAAACTCTAGCGCAGTACAGCGCGCTGATGATCATGAAGCATCGTTTCGGAGACGTCGGAGTCAAGAAGTTTCTACGCTTTGAGCTGGACCGATATCTGCGCGGTCGCGCACAGGAGCGAAACGAAGAGCTGCCACTCTATCGTGTGGACTCGAATCAGGGTTACATTCACTACAACAAAGGCGCGCTGGTGATGTATGCGATCCAGGATTATGTCGGGGAAGACAAAGTTAACCAGGCGCTCGCGGCATTCGTGAAGAGATTTGCCTTCCAGGGTCCGCCCTATCCCGTATCGACCAACCTTATTGGATATTTGAAACAGGTCACACCGGCCGAGTACCAGTACCTCTACGACGATCTCTGGCAAAACATCACGCTTTATGACAACCGCACGAAATCAGCTAAGGCGACCAAGTTGCCGGATGGCAAGTACCAGGTGAAGCTTGTGGTTGATTCGAAGAAACTGAGATCGGACGGCAAGGGGCAGGAACATCAAATTCCGGAGCATGACTGGATCGACATAGGAGTCGTGGACGCTAACGGCAAGTACCTGTACCTGCAGAAGCACAAGATTGAGAAAGACGAATCGGAGCTGACCATTGCGGTCGATCACCAGCCGACACGAGCCGGCATCGATCCCCTCGACAAGTTAATCGACCGCGCCCCGGACGACAACATGGCTGGCGTGAAAGTGCAATAGCTAACTACGTTAACTGCAGCTGTCAGCACAGATTCTTTGCAGTCGATATCTCTGAAGCGAGCAAGCGGCCCTCAGCATCCATTGGCCTGGAATGAAGACTCCATGTGATGAGGTACTTGTCCTCTCCGGTCCGGATGCTTCTCCCTGCCTCGAAGCGGCAAAGCCTTGGGTACTGGCCGCCACCATTCTGGGCTCCAGTATGGCATTCATCGACAGCACGGTCGCCAATGTCGCGTTGCCTGCTCTACAAAGGAATTTCAGTGCGACAGTCAGCGACGTGCAGTGGGTCGTAGAAGCATACGGCCTCACATTGGGCGCCCTCATTCTGGTTGGCGGCGCAATCGGCGACATCTTCGGCAGGCGAATTACCTTTGCCTGCGGCGTGCTGTTGTTCGCACTGGCTTCGGCCTGGTGTGGCTTGGCACCGAGCATTCAGCAGTTGATCTGGGCACGCGCGGTGCAGGGACTCGGCGCTGCTTTTCTGGTCCCCGGCAGTTTGGCACTGATTAGCGCCACGTTTGCCACAAACCAACGGGGGCGTGCCATTGGCACATGGTCGGGGTTCACCGCAATCACCATGGCAATCGGTCCCGTGCTAGGTGGATGGCTGATTCAACATGCCTCTTGGCGATGGGCCTTCTTCCTGAATGTACCCATCGCGGCGGCGGTCCTGCTGATTACGCTCTGGCGAGTTCCAGAGAGCCGCAATCAGAGCGCCAGCCGCAGTGTGGATTGGATAGGCGCGCTCGTAGTGACTTTGGGATTAGGTGGAATTGTTTACGCTTTAGTCGAGTCGCCGATTCTAGGCTGGCGAAGTACGCTGGTGTGGATTAGCGCAATCGCAGGGCTGGCATTACTGGTTGTCTTTTATTTCCTCGAACGCAGGGCCGCCAATCCCATGCTTCCGCTTCGTTTGTTCCAATCGCGGACCTTCCTGGGAGCCAACCTTCTCACGCTCTTTCTTTATGCTGCACTTGGCGAGTTCTTCTTTCTTGTTCCCCTGGATCTCATCCAGGTGCAGCAATATTCCCCGACAGGCGCAGGCGCCGCAATTCTTCCCATCATTCTGCTGACGTTTTTGCTTGCGCGCTGGTCCGGTGGGTTGGTTGACCGCTACGGCGCGCGTAGGCCACTTATCATAGGACCGCTGATCTGTGCTGCCGGATTTGCTCTCTGTGCGCTGGTGGGGTCAGGCCAGAGTTACTGGAAGAGCCTCTTCCCTGCAATGATCACGCTGGGAGTAGGGCTCGCAGTTACGGTTGCGCCGCTCACAACCACCGTGATGGGGGCCGTCGATCCCCAATTCGCG
The DNA here is from genome assembly GCA_050263355.1 of Acidobacteriota bacterium. GTDB lineage: Bacteria > Acidobacteriota > Terriglobia > Terriglobales > Acidobacteriaceae > Gp1-AA122. The sequence goes on along the minus strand of JBLNFC010000318.1, from coordinate 909 downwards.
GGCACGGCTTCCGGGATCAACAATGCCGTTTCGCGAGTAGCAGGATTGTTATCGATAGCGGTATTGGGAATTGCCCTCGTAACGGCTTTCAACTGGAGACTGGACCTCGAGCTCAAGGTGTTGGCGTTGCCAGAGAACTTACGAGAAGAAGTTTCAGCCAACCGCTCCAAGCTGGCAGGAATGGAAGTTCCAGCCGATGCTCCATCAGAACTCGCCTGGAGAATTGACGCTGCGATCCATCATTCGTTTCTTTTTGGATTCCGGTTTGTGTTGTGGCTACTCGTGTGTTTGGCGGTTCTAAGCTCTGCATTCGCCTGGCGGATGATAGGGCAAAAACAAGAGGCCTTCGCGGATAACCAGCACGCCCCTTCATTACAGCCCGACCGTGCGTAGCCTGTTACTCGCAACGCCTTATGACGCGACCGTCAGCAATGTCTAGTCCGCGTTGGCGACCTGCGATGCGGGCGTGCTTTCTTTTCCCGAGAGTGTAGCCCAGCCGCGACGCGACAAGTCCCAGAAAATGAGATAGCCCGCGATGGCTGACAGAGCCAGCAGCAGCAGTCCCCAGCCCCACTCGCCGAAGACGAGCTTGCCGATGCCAAAGAGGCAGCCATACACAAGGATGCAGCCCATCAGCCAATTGAAGGCGTTGCTCGCAACATCGCGAACTTCAGGAAGCTCCGGCACAAGTTTCGCAATGCGCTTCCAGCCGTAAACTGTTGGATGCACGCGCTTGTAGAAGGCAATCAGCGTCTGGTCCGATTCGCGCGGTGTGACATAGGTGGCGATGATCCAGGCGATGGTTGTAAACAATCCCGTAATCAGAGCCGTTTTCGCGTAGACGAGTGCAGTGTTACCCGTAAAATTCACGCGGCTGAGGCCGATCGTCATGGCAGCGGCAACTGCCAT
>JBLNFC010000317.1:0-6851 GCA_050263355.1 Acidobacteriota bacterium | reverse complement strand
GGTGTGGCATTGGTGCCGTCCACTCCAATGAAAGAAGAAAGGCTCTCCACATCCGGGTTTCGTAAAATAGCCCGAGCCAACTCCTGCTGTCGTTCCGAAAGCGCCGCAAACGAGACGTTCTCCGGCGCCTCCGAAATGCCCATGATCACGCCAGTGTCCTGGACCGGGAAGAAACCTTTTGGTACGACCACGTATAGGAACAAGGTAAGAACGAGTGTGCCCGCCGTAACCAGCAACGTGCTCTTCTGGTAGCGCAACACGAATTGCAGTGTGCGGCCGTAAAAAGCGATTACCCGGTTGTAGAAATTTTCCGAAGCCCGATAGAACCGGCTCTCCTTCTGTGGATCGCGCGGCTTCAGCAACTTCGCGCACATCATCGGCGTGAGCGTCAGCGACACGACAGCTGATACCAGGATTGTGACTGCCAGCGTAACCGCAAACTCACGAAACAGGCGGCCCACGATGTCTGCCATAAACAGCAGTGGGATCAATACAGCAATGAGCGAAACGGTGAGCGATACGATGGTAAATCCAATCTGCGATGATCCTTTGAGAGCCGCTTGCAGCGGCGACTCGCCTTCCTCCAGGAAGCGGTCGATGTTCTCAATCATCACGATGGCGTCATCGACGACGAATCCTGTAGAGATCGTCAAAGCCATCAGCGACAGGTTGTTAAGACTGTATCCCAGCAGGTACATCACCCCGAAGGTGCCGACAAGCGAGAGCGGCACCGCCACGCTCGGAATCACCGTTGCGGACAGATTTCTGAGGAAAAGAAATATGACCATCACTACCAGCGCGACGGTCAACATCAGCTCAAACTGAACATCTTTGACGGAAGCACGTATCGTCTGCGTTCTGTCCGTGAGTATCTGGACTTTCAAGCCCGACGGCAGGGACGTCTGCAACTGAGGTAGCAGGATCTTGATCCGATCTGCGACGCTAATGATGTTCGCGCCGGGCTGCCGCTGGACATTTACGATCACAGCAGGAGTCAGGTTCATCCACGCTGCTTGCTTCACATTCTCTGCACTGTCCACTGCCGTAGCCACATCCGATAGCCGCACGGGAGCGCCATTGCGGTATGCGATCACGATTGAGTTGTATTGCTGGCTGGAAAGCAGCTGATCGTTCGCTCCAATCGTGAACGACTGTCGTGGACCGTCAAGCACACCCTTAGCCTGGTTTACGTTAGCTGCGGCCAGTGCAGCGCGTACGTCTTCGAGACCCAGACCATAGGCGGCCAGAGTCGTTGGATTGATCTGTATGCGAACTGCTGGCTTCTGCCCACCGCTGATAGACACCAAGCCCACGCCGGGGAGTTGTGAGATCTTTTGGGCCAGTGCCGTGTCTGCTAAGTCTTCCACCTTCGAGAGCGGCAATGTGTCGGAACTCAAAGCTAACGTGAGAATGGGTGCATCCGCCGGGTTGACCTTGCTGTAAATCGGTGGATTCGGCAAATCTTTCGGCAAGTAAGTACCGGACGCATTAATCGCTGCCTGTACCTGCTGCTCTTCAATGTCGATATTCTGATCCAGGGCGAACTGCAACGTAATGATCGAGCTCCCTAAAGAGCTGGTGGACGTCATCTGCGTCAGACCTGGCACTTGCCCGAACTGCCTTTCCAAAGGCGCAGTTACGGAAGACGCCATCACGTCCGGGTTTGCTCCCGGATAAAAGGTCATGACTTGGATCGTTGGATAATCGACTTCAGGAAGGGCGGACACCGGGAGCTGCCGGTAGGCTACGATTCCAACTAATAACACGGCCACCATCAGCAGCGTCGTCGCCACTGGCCGCAGGATGAACAGGCGAGATGGACTCATGATGCCGGAGATCCTGCACCTTGCCGCTGCCCAGAGCTTCCGGTGCCAGGAGCTTGTCCGTTCGGTGGACCCGCTGGGCGAGTCTCGACCGTGCTGCCGGCATGCAATTTGTCCTGCCCGTCCGTGACCACCGTGTCAGTAGGGGACAGTCCGCTGGCGACAGAGGTCAAATTGTTTTGCGAGATCGCGACAGTCACCGGCCGAACATCCACCGTCTTATCGGGCTTTACCACGTACACGTACATTCCTTGTGGTCCGCGTTGAACTGCGGCGGCGGGGATCACCAGGCTGTTTTTCATCGTCTCAAGCAACAGGCGCACGTTGACGAACTGGTTGGGCCAGAGCTCACCATCGCTATTGTTAAACTGCGCTTTCAGCCGACCCGTCCCGGTAGTTTGGTCGATTTCGTTGTCAATCGTGAGCAGCTTGCCTGTGTCCAGCTTCGTCTGGTTGTCGCGGCTGTAAGCTTCAACGGGCAACACGCCATTCCGCATTCGCTTGGCAACTTTGGGAAGCTGATCTTCCGGCAGCGTAAAAATCACCGTAATCGGTTGCAGTTGGGTGACGACCAGCATGGGATTTGCGTCCGACGCGTGCACAATGTTGCCCGGATCCACCAGTCGCAAACCGATTCGTCCCTCGATCGGCGATGTGATGTGGCAATACGTCAATTGCAACTTCGCATTCTCGATTTGTGCTTGGTCGTTGCGAACTGTGCCCTCATATTGATTGACCAATGACGCCTGGGTATCCACCTGCTGCTGCGACATGGCTCCCGATTCCTGGAGCAGTCCTTTGAAACGTTGATAGTTCAGGCGTGCATCGCGCAACAGCGCCTGATCGCGGAAGAGAGCTGCCTGCGCTTGGCTGAGTTGCACCTCAAAGGGCCGAGGATCAATAACGGCGAGCAACTGCCCCTTCTTGACGTGCTGCCCTTCTTTGAACGCTACTTGCACCAGTTGACCGTCGACGCGGCTCTTGATACTGACCGCATTGAGCGGAGTCACAGAACCGAGTCCAACCAGGTACACGGGCATGTCTTGCTGCCGCACCTGTGTAGTCGAAACCGGCACGGCCTGGTTCATGGCAGCGCGCACGTTCCCCGCCTTCGACTCTGAATTGCTGCACCCAACCGACAAAAGACACGCGACGATCGACACTATTCCGAGCGACGCCAGGGCTCGATTCAAATCCTTGAACACAAATCCAGACAGACTCGCAGTGCCGCGTACAGTTTTTTGGGCACGATGAAGAAGCCCGGTTGTGTAGGTTTCGGTCACGAAATTTTGGCCAGGTGCCCCTCGATGCGGCATTACCATACGTTGCCCCTGAGATGCATCAATCCTGTAGCCACGCCCCTGTAACACCGCCTTATTTGACTAGACATACAGAAGAAACGTTCTAATGTTTACAAAACTTTACCTACATTCCGTTGTCGAATGCGGACTCGGCGGCTCTGCGGACACACAGAAGTTCAAGATTCGCGGTGCGAGCGCACCTTTTCAAACCTCAAGCTCGCTCCACTGAATGTATCGTTCTGCCCAAACACAGGCCAATGCGTGGTCTTCCGGGCGAATCTAAAGGGTTTTCTCACGACAGGAAACATCTACCGGCGTCAAAAAATCAGCAGCAAAACCCTGCTGAGACCAGTTGCATCAGAGCTAGAGTCACGGCCCTGCACACAATGTGGTTGGGCGATTTCCGCGCATTCAGCGCGGCAGGAAAGGAAACAGGAAGTGAGCACGTCGAGAAAACTAACGTTCGTCGCTGTACTAGTTTTTTGCCTGGCTGTGTCGCCCATGATGATGGCCCAGAGTTCCGGGTTCACCAATAACCACTTCGAGGTTGGAGCGTTCGCGGACTACTTCCGCCTTAGCAGCCCCAACCCGAACATCAACTTCGTTGGCGTCGGCGGACGCGTAGGTTTCAACGTTCATCCCAACGTCGCGCTCGAAGCCGAAATGTCCTACGATTTCGGTCGGAACGTTACGACAACAACGTCCAACGGTGGAACCACAAACTTCTTCCAATCGCGGACCAGACCCATCACTGGACTGTTCGGACCCAAATTCCAGGTTGGTACGGATGGTCCGTTCCGAGCCTTTGTTACGGCCAAAGTGGGTTTCACCACATTCAGTCATTCCACAGCCTCGCCAACCTCCGGGTTTGTGAGTGGCGTCTCGGGTATCGCGAACGGCGGCGCAAATTTTGCGGTGTACCCGGGTGCTGGAATCGAGGCGTTTGCCGGGCCGATCGGCATCCGGCTGGAAGCGGGCGACGATATCTATTTCCTGAACGGAGCTCGTAACAACTTGAAGGTTTCGGTAGGACCTGTGATTCGATTCTAGTTTTGAACTGGTTGACTGGAAGGCAGCCGAACCCGGCTGCCTTTTTTTTTGTGCCTGTAATCACTTTCTAACGACTCGCTGGCGACGTGGCCCACCTTTTCCCACCGCACGGTTAATACACCGGCAACCCAGTTCTTATAACTCTCCCGTCTATAATTTCCTGCGATGCCCAGCGCCACAAAAGATGTCGAGAAGAAGCTCGAATCGCTTCGTGACAAGATTCGCTATCACGAACATCGCTACTACGTGCTTGACGACCCCGAAATCAGCGATGCGGATTTCGACAAGCTGACGCAGGAACTAAAGAAGCTTGAGGCCGAACATCCTGATCTGGTCACGCCTGACTCCCCAAGCCAGAGGGTGGGCGGCAAAGCTCGCGAAGGGTTCGTCAAGGTGCGGCACTCTTCGCCCATGCTCTCGCTCGACAATACCTACAATGAAGACGAATTGCGCGCTTGGGAGCGTCGGGTCCACGAACTCACCGGCCGGAAGGACGTCGAGTACGTTTGTGAATTGAAGCTGGACGGCATGTCTTTGGCCTTGCATTACGAAGACGGGCATTTGGCGCGAGGAGTCACGCGAGGAGATGGGACAACCGGAGAGGACGTCACCCTGAATGTCCGCACTGTGCGATCGGTGCCGCTATCGATTCCCAAGGATGTCTTAAAGAAAGCCGGCGTGCCTTCCACATTCGAAGTGCGTGGCGAACTCCTGATGCCCGTGGCCGCCTTTAAGGCGCTGAACCAGGAACGCGAAAAACAGGGGCTTGCGACTTTCGCCAATCCCCGCAACTTTGCCGCTGGAACGGTGCGCCAGTTAGAGCCCAGCATCACCGCTAGTCGCCGTCTCGACTACTTCGCTTACATGCTTCTGCAGAACGGCCGGACCTACTTCGGACGTCAATGGGAAACCATGAATGCGCTCGAGAAGCTCGGTTTCAAGACCAACCTCCATCGTGAGCTGGCCAGGAACATGGAAGAGGTCTGGGAATTCATTCAGGAATGGGAAGGTAAGCGCGAATCTTTGCCCTACGAAATCGATGGCATTGTGATCAAAGTCGATCGAGTGGCGCTGCAGGAAGAGCTTGGTTACACCGGTAAAGCTCCTCGCTGGGCCATCGCGTACAAGTATGCGGCCCGCGGTGGAGTGACGAAGATTGAAGACATCCTAGTGCAGGTTGGCCGCACCGGGAAACTAACGCCGGTCGCCGCGTTGCGTCCTGTTCCAATTGGTGGCACGACCGTGACGCGCGCCACCTTGCACAATATGGATGAGATCGAGCGTCTCGGGGTGAAGATTGGGGACTGGGTACAGGTGGAGCGAGGCGGCGATGTAATTCCTAAAGTCGTTTCGGTCATCGACGACAAGGAACATCCCCGCGGGACGAAGTCGTTTCACATGCCTGAGCGTTGCCCTGTTTGCGGTGGACACGTGGTCCGCACCGAGGGTGAGGCGGATCATCGCTGCGTGAATGCCAACTGTCCCGCGAAACTGCGTGAATCCGTTCTTCATTTTGCCTCACGTAGTGTCATGAACATCGAAGGCATGGGCGACGCCTTAGTGAATCAGCTGACCGATCGCGGTTTCGTGAAGAACGTCGCCGACATTTACAGGCTTTCCAAGGATGACCTCCTGAAACTGGAGCGCATGGGCGATAAATCGGCCCAGAATGTCCTCAATGAGATTGAAGCCTCAAAGACGTTGCCGCTGGAACGGGTGATCTATGGTTTAGGGATTCGCTTTGTCGGCGAGCGTACGGCCGAGTTCCTGGCCGAGCACTTCGGGTCTCTTGATGCCATCATGAAGGCTGGTGAAGAAGAACTACAGGAAGTGAATGAGGTCGGCCCGCGCATCGCGAAAAGCATCGTCGAATTCTTCCAGGAACCGCGCAATCGTGAACTTGTGGAGCAGCTGCGCAAGGCCGGTTTGACGTTCACGGGCAACAAGAAAGAGCGCGGCACCAAGCTTGCAGGAAAGACGTTCGTGCTTACGGGGACACTATCTCGCTATTCGAGAGACGAAGCCAAAAAGATGATTGAGGATGCCGGGGGGCGGGTCTCCGGTTCGGTGAGCAAGAAAACAGATTACGTGGTCGCGGGCACCGACGCGGGCTCGAAACTCGATAAGGCCAAAGAACTCGGGGTCGAAGTCGTTGGAGAAAACGAGATGGAAGCATTGATACGAGGCAAGTAGCCTCTCCCAAACCCTTCTGTTTCCATCGCTCAAAATAACAACTAAGTGCTCGGTGTCATCAATGGGGGAAGCGTTGGCGGTGGTGGAGGAGGCCCATACAGCCGCAAACTCAGAGCGGGATAACGCGCTGCGAAAAAATAGACAGAGTAAGCCGGGAAGAACACCACTGCTGGCACGGAGATCAGCGAAATCGCAGACATCAACAACACGAATACCACGGTGCCAACAACTACCGCGAGAGTAATCGTGTACACGTTCCACACTCCCGGACCGCCGCGAATGGTCGGAATCAAGAAGGCAATGACCACTGGAAACACGAAGACAAGCGCCAGCACGAAGGTGATGACTCCCAGAATGATGCCGGCAGCGATAGCCAGCAGGACCTTCATTCCTATGTAACCCGCGTAGCCGCCTTTCTCCATTCTTAACATCTGTAAGAGACGCTCCCAAGCATCCCGCCAGTTCAGGTCATCTAGAGCCATCA
>JBLNFC010000316.1:0-6596 GCA_050263355.1 Acidobacteriota bacterium | reverse complement strand
GCTGATGACCCTTCCTCCGGCGGACGCCAGATGCCGTCGCACTGGGGTTATAACCGGCTGAATATTGTTACCCAATCCTCACCAACCGGAACTCAGATTTTGCAGGCGGTTGGGTGCGCCGAGGCTGGTCTCTACTACGCGCGGCATCCCCAGACTACTCGGAAGGGTAACTCAGATTATCGCGAGTTTAAGCATGTCAGCTTCGAGCCCGATGAGGTGACCTATGTCTCGCTGGGGGACGGCACGACCAGCGAAGGCGAGTTCTGGGAAGCGCTGAACTCCGCGTCGAACCGCAAGTTGCCGGTGGTTTTCGTGGTTCAGGACAACGAGTACGCGATCTCGGTTCCAGTCGAGGTGCAAACTGCCGGCGGCAACATTTCTCGGCTGGTTGCGAATTTTCCAAACTTCCACTTCGAGGAAGTCGACGGTACGGATGTGATGGCAAGCTACGCGGCCATGTCGCAGGCCGTTGGTCATGCCCGCGCACGACAAGGTCCGGCCTTTGTTCACGCTCACGTCATTCGGCCGTACTCGCACTCACTCTCGGATGACGAACGCCTCTACCGGCCAGAACAGGAACGTCAACGAGACGCTCAGCGCGATCCTCTTACCCGCATGCACGGGTTCCTGATTCGAGAGCGAATCCTCGACCAGGACGGAATCAACCTCCTTCATAAGGAAGTTGAGCACGAAGTTCAGGAAGCAACCGATCGGGCTCTGGAAGCGGCGCCCCCGGCCAAGGATTCGATTACAAAGTTTGTCTATTCTCCTGACCTGGATCCGACCTCTTCTGCGTTTGAAACTCAGCCCGTGGTACCACCGGTAGTTGCTTCCACCGATGGCGAACCCAAGAAGGCTCCAGCCCCGAAAACGATGGCGGATCTGATCAACTCGTGTCTGAAAGACGAGATGAGGCGTGACGAGCGGATCGTCATCTTCGGAGAAGACGTCGCCGACTGCAGCCGGGAACAGTATCTTTCCCAAAAATTGATCAAGGGAAAGGGTGGTGTGTTCAAGCTGACTTCGGGTTTGCAGTGTGAGTTCAGCTCCGACCGCGTGTTCAACTCCCCATTGGCTGAGGCCAACATCGTTGGACGTTCGGTAGGTATGGCAACTCGCGGGCTCAAACCCGTCGTCGAAATCCAATTTTTCGATTACATCTGGCCGGCGATGATGCAGCTCCGTGATGAACTACCGCTCATTCGATGGCGGTCCAACAATGCTTTTTCCGCTCCCGCCGTCATACGTGTAGCCATTGGCGGCTATTTGACCGGCGGCGCCATCTATCACTCCCAGTGCGGCGAGAGCATTTTCACGCACATTCCCGGATTGCGCGTAGTGTTCCCGTCCAATGCACTCGATGCCGCCGGTTTGCTCCGCACCGCCATTCGTTGTGACGACCCAGTCCTCTTCCTCGAGCACAAGCGTCTGTATCGCGAAACCTTTGGGCGAGCCCCTTATCCGGGCCCCGATTACATGGTCCCCTTTGGCAAAGCTAGAGTGGTTCAGACAGGCAACCACGTTACTGTGATCACCTACGGCGCTGTAGTGCCGCGAGCGCTCCAGGCGGCGCAGAAATTACAGCGAGAGCATGGACTGACCGTCGAATTAGTGGACTTGCGCACTCTGAGTCCTTATGACTGGCAAACAATTTCTGCGTCGGTGAAGAAGACGAATCGCGTGATCGTCGCTTACGAGGACTCCTTGAGCTGGGGATACGGTGCGGAAATCGCCGCGCGCATTGCCGACGAGCTTTTCGAAGACTTGGATGCCCCCGTGCGTCGCGTCGCGGCCAAGGACACCTTCGTTGCCTACCAGCCGCAACTCGAAAATGCCATTTTGCCGCAGACTGAAGATTTGTTGCGGGCCATGAAAGAATTGGCCCAATACTAGCTGCAGCAGAAACCGCTGATTGCTTACTTAATTGGCTTTTTCAGCGCGCGTCCGCCGCCACGCACCCCATCAAGCGAAATCGGCCCAGCCCCGAAAAAGATCAGCGCAAATGCTATGGCTGCAAGGGCCAGTGGGAATTCGTATCCGCCCTGCCCCGTGAGCCCGTTCTTCCAGTGCACTCTCCAGATCACTACGATCAAATCGACAAGAATCGCGAGACTCGACACCCGGGTCAACAATCCCAGGATTACGAATATCCCGCCTCCAAACTCGGCTAATGCTGAGAGATAAGCCAGCCACCCGGGCATGCCCAGGCTGCTTACAAAGTGTACGTGCCGCTGGAGTCCACCAAAAACTTTTGGATACCCGTGTGCGATCATCACAATGCCCAGAACCAGTCGCAAGACGAGTAGTGCCAGAGGCTGAAGTCGATCAAGTAAACGCAACGTTTCCTCCGAGTAGGCAAATAGGGTAACTCACGGACGATGCTGGGGAAAGTGAGCAGGCGGAGCCGGCGGAATTGCTGATCTCTGACGAAGATTTCAGATTCAGGAATGGACGGATTTATCTATTCTCGAATTCAGGGCAAAACAACGAATTCGCAAATCCCACAATTCGTCAACTCGAACAGCTCTAAATCAACTAATCAGACGAATGTGCAATCTGAATTCCAGCTTCATGCGACCGTATACTCGACCTTGATCCCGCGCCCTGCCATCTCTTCGAGGAACAACTCGGCCGGCACGTCTCTTTCCTGCAGAATGGCGCCGCGCTGCGTTATTGCGCCGGAAACCAGCATCTGCAACACGATTGAGGCAGGGAATGCAGTTGTTCTCATCATCGCGCTCATGTCAGTTTTCGGGTCGTAATGGTCTACCAGAGTGAACGATGCGACGCGTCCCTTAAGATGAGCTCCGAGCAGACCGCGTACACCAGCGGAACTAATGGATTCATGCGCCTCAATCCTCATGATGCACACGTCCGGTCCTTTGCCTGCGAACTTGCCTTCAAAGATCTTCGACATCAGCGCTCGCGGTGCGATCTGAGTCCCATTCACTCTCATCTTTTCACTTGAGAAAAGACCAAGCTCTTTCAGCTCGCACAGTAAATCGTAGTGCCCTGGGTAGCGCAGCGTTTTTTCGAAACACTCTCCCACGCGCCCTTCAAAGGTTTCCGGCAGCGTAGAGGTCCCGCCCGAAGTGTGAAACGCGATCAGCGGCGAAAATCCAGGCATGTGGAATTCTTCCGGCTCGGTCAGCGCCTCGATCGTCGCGAGCTTGCCTTTGCGCAAAATTCGAGCCGGCTCGGCATATTCATTGATGAGCCCTTCCACTGAAAACACAAGTTGATAGTGGAACGGAGGCATCGGTCTTTCCGGCAGGCCGCCTACGTAAAGCTTGAGTGCATCGGCGCGGCCGCCGAGGCGGCGCACCAGTTCTCCCCCCAGGATTGAAGCCATGCCTGGCGACAAGCCACAATCGGGTGCGATGGCCACACCGCGCTCTTCAGCTTTTTTCGAAAGCGCGAGTTCTTGCCTTACTACCGTATTGTTTCCGCCCAGATCCGCGAAGTGACAGCCTGCTTCGATCGCGGCTTTCGCTAGTCCAAGATTCAAGAAATAGGGAACAGCTGACAGCACGCCATCGTGGCCATGCATGAGCTTGGCAGCTGCGTGTTCATCGACGGCGTCCAACTCGGCCGCTCGAACCTTCTCTTCGCCTGTGATTCGATTTACCCTGGCAGCTACGTCGCGCGCCCGCACGCCATCATTGTCGGCCAGCATCACCGACTGCACTTGCGGCCTGCGCGCCATGTCGTAAGCTGCTGCCGAACCCATCATTCCTGATCCAATCACGAGCAATTTCATGGAGATCTCCTATTCGCTTCCAGCGCCGCATGCGCGCAACCCTTGAATGTATGAGAATTCGCAGCACGGCTTCAGTGAGCCCGATCACACGTAAATGAGGGCTGGCGAGCCGTGCCAGATGGAAACCGCAGCAGTGTCGAGACTTAACTCTGCCGGCAGTGATAGACCGGGCCGCGCAAAAAACAAGGGCCGCCCCCAGGACGGCCCAGCTTGTACATCACTTTCGGTGTCGTGTCCTTCAGTTCTTTGCGGTTACTTCTCGACTCTCAGACCTTCTTTGCCGTTTCGAACTGCTCGTGCCCATAGTACTCATAGGCCGACATGGGTTTCTCGCCACCTCGGTTCCAAACCCGGCTGTCTTCGGGCAGTTTCCCAAGCGCGCGTGCCATTTCTCGGATGTGCGCCGCCGCGGTTCCGCAGCAAGCCCCGATGTAATTAATCCCGATCTGTTGGGCTTGAATCGCATAGTCCCCCATCTCCTTGCGCGTAAGCTGTAACGGGTCCAAAGCGACGGGAAACTCAGGCAAACTCGTGAAATCAGGCTTCTCTTTAGGTGTCCGAAATGCGACTGGCTGGCATGCCAGAAAACCAGATACCGCCTTGCGCATTTTTTCCATGGAAGGCAGCATATGCTGCGGCGGACGAAGGCAATTCATCCCAACGATGTCTGCTCCGGCGTCGATCAAAGCCTTTGCCGTCTCCTCCGCGGACTTGCCCTCCGCGGTCTCATCTTTGTTCTCAAAACAGACGGTGACCATCACGGGTAGCCCTGTCTTTTTACCCCGCTCCACCGCGATAAGCGCTTCCCCCAGCCACGAAAACGTTTCTCCGATTACGAAGTCGATGCCCTCGTCCACTTGTACCGCCAGCTGTTCGTCGAAAGTCTTGCGCACGCGGTCGGCTGCCGATTGGCTGCCCGGCTCGTACATCCACGTAAGGCTTAGATTCCCCGCGACCAGGCACCTGTCGCCAGCCACCTCTCGCGCGATCCGCACCGCAGCGCGATTGAGTTCCTCGAGACGGTTTTCGAGACCAACTGTGGCGAGTTTGTCGCGGCTGGCATAGAACGTGAGGGCTTGCAGCACCTCGGACCCTGCCTCACGAAACTCCACATGTAATTCGCGCAGCGCTTCCGGATACATCAGCGCCACTTCCGGCGTGAACGGACCCGCGCGAACCCACCCGCGTTTCTCGAGTTCCAGCAGATAGCCGCCGTCGCCAAGTACAGCGCCCTCTTTGAGACGTTCCAGAATGCCTTTCTTTTTCATGAAAGCTCCTTCCCCATTCATCAGATTTCTTGTTGCGCTAAATAAAATGCGCAATGAAGCCTTTGGCTCTCTTCAGTCGTCCTGATACTCGTAATCGGCCTTGATCGGCTTGCCTTCGGCGAATCGGCTGGGCCGAAAAGAACTGATGTCCACTGATGTCGCCTTCCCGTCCAGCAACACTTCCGACATAACCACGCCTATGGCGGGCGAGATCTTGAATCCCATTCCCGAAAATCCAGCGCAAACATAGAGCCCTTTAACGCCCGGCACTTCCCCCAGCATGGGGCGAGAGTCGGGAGTCATGTCATAGACTCCCGTAACGCCGCGCATGACTTCCGCGTTTTCCAGTGCAGGAACGCGGCGACAAGCTCGATCAATCAGCGTTTCGAGCGACTCGTCGGAAGCGCGCTGCGGAAAATTTTCAGGATCGACTCCACGCTGGCCGTAGAAGTCGCCTACGAGGAATTTGTCGCTTCCGTCGGAGCGGAAATAAGTAGCTGTGCCGGAATCGATGCACGCGCAGCCGCCACTCTTCATTCCTGGTGCATTCTTAAGAATTGCAACATGGTGGAACTCAGTCTCAATAGGCAGGTCACATCCGGCGTCCTTCAGCAGAGGCCGCGTCCACGGCCCAGTTGCAACTACCACCTTGCGCGCGTCAATTGACTCTGTGCCGCTTGCCACACCGCGAATCCGACCTCCGCCGCTGCGCAGTCGGCTGGCTGCGAGACGTGGCACATAGGTCACGCCTATCTCCCGGGCGCGATTCAGGAAATCGTTGGCAACTCCCGCACCGTCTCCATAGCCTGAGTCTGGTTCGTAAGCAGCCAACTCGACATCGTCCAACTTCCAGTCGGGCTCAAGCTCGTGCAGTTCTTTCTTCGTGATCAGGTGAACGTTGACGCCGAGCTTCTTCTGCATTTCCGCATTGGCGTGCAATCGTTCGCTTTCCTTGGGCGCCACTATGCGCACGAAACCAGTCTTGCGGAAGTCCCCTGGTTCGCCCACGATCTCCTTCCAGTTCTGAAACATCTTCAAACTGAGCACTGCTAGCTGAACTTCCGGCGGGTAGCTGTAATGCATCCGGATCAAGGCTGAGGATCGACCACTCCCCCCCGCCCCACATGGTCTTTCTCGAGCACTACAATCTTTCCAGCCTTTCGTTTCGCTAGTTGAAAGGCGATCGAGGCTCCCATTACTCCCGCGCCGAGAACGACGATGTCAGCCGTCTTGGGAACAGTGCTCACGCGACCGCTCCCTTCCTGCGCACTATCTTCCAATCGCGAAGGACCTGGCGTGCAGCATTGTGCCCGGGGGCCCCCGTGACCCCACCGCCAGGGTGAGTACCCGCACCACACAGATATAGCCCAGCAATCGGCATGCGGTACTGCGACCATCCCGGTACCGGACGCATGAAAAACAACTGCTCCAGTCTCAAATCGCCGTGGAAAATGTTGCCTTCCGTAAGCCCATAAGTGCGCTCCAGGTCCAAAGGCGTGAGGACTTGCCGCGTCAGAATCGAATTCGGAACATTAGGCGCATGCTCCCCAATTTTTTTAACCACACGG
>JBLNFC010000315.1:0-7556 GCA_050263355.1 Acidobacteriota bacterium | reverse complement strand
GGGGGGTTGCCAGAAAATGAGGCATCTCCTGCCAGCAAACCTAATATTGTCTCTCAATCGAGGACAATTTTCCAACTCAGGTTGCTTCGCACGAGAGATCCGAAGTGCGGTGGCTAGGGAGATAGCTATAACGAGGCAGTGGCGGGAGTTGCTTCCATTTCCTGAACGGCGGCTTCGAGATGCCGGAGCGTGTCGTCCACGCTGAGCGAATACATCTCGCGGCCGACTCCTTCCCCCGACTCCAGCGCATGTTTCAGGTAGTGGCCGGCAATCTCAACCGCAAGGGAGTCTGTGATGATCTTGCCCGTGCGCTTCTTGTACTCGGACCAGGCTGGCAGCGGTAAGGCAACCCAAACCGGTCGGCCGTCCACGATGAACTTGACGTCGATGGCATCGGCGTGACGCGTGGCAATGGCCACGATGAGGGCCTGATAGATGCAGTGCACCGTCTTCTTTGTCCAGCGATCGCTCGCCTGGAAGTTGTCAAACACAAGAAAACTATATCGGAGCGGATGTGATCCGAGCAACTGAGCGTCGGTCGGAAACCCGGACAGCTCTTCGTTTAAGATGGTCAGGTGCCAACCAGGTCCGCCCCCACGAATACCGCGAAGAAAAACAACATTCAAATGCTCCGGACGGATGCTCTCACCACAGTCCCGTGGCTCGTTCACGGTTTCAGCACTCGTCAAGGCGGCTATTCCCGGGTTTATGGCGGAGACTCGCTGAATCTCGGCCACACTAAGCATGATTCTGCCACCCTGGTGGAGAAGAACCGGGTTGCGTTTGTCCAGAAACTTGGCGCGCTTGATTCGCAGGGGAACCCGTGGCCACTGATCACCACCCGGCAGGTTCACTCCGATCTCATCCATCGTGTAAATGGAATTCCGAAACAGCCGTTGGTGGGAGACGGCGTAGTGAGCGATACTCCCGGTCTGCTGCTGGGAATCCAAACAGCTGACTGCATTCCCGTCGTTCTGGTGGACGTAAAGCGGCGCGCTGTGGGTGTGTTTCACGCCGGATGGCGAGGTACGGTGAAGAGGATCGTGGAAAAGGGCGTGGGCGAGATGCGTCACTGGTTTAAGTCCTCACCACGAGACATCAGGGCCGCCATCGGTCCCGGAATTCACAATTGCTGCTACGAAGTAGGTGATGAAGTTCGAACGCAGTTCGAATCACAGTTTGCTTATGCAGCCGATTTGTTCCGTGAAGTCAAAGAGTCTGACGTCGTACGCGAGAGATATCCCTTGTTATTTCTCACCGCTCGCGCCCCAGGTCATTCCGAGCTTCCCCGCAAGTTATTTCTCGATTTGGTTGAAGCAAACCGGCGGCAGTTGCTGGACGCCGGAGTTTTCGCCAGGAACATCAGCGCCTTGCCACACTGCACCTCATGTCAGACTGACTTGCTGTTCTCTTATCGCAAAGAGAGCGGTCGCACAGGGAGAATGATGGGTGTCGCGGGCATTCGGAGCTGATCAGCTATGACAAAAGCTCGCTTCACCGTTCTTATTCTTGCAATTGGTTTGCTGCTCAGGGCACAAGCTGCTGATGACGCGCGGGTTCAGCAGGTGGATGCGATCTTCGCGGGCTTGGGTTCGAACCAGGCTCCCGGCGCAGCTGTGCTGGTTATCGGGAATGGCAAGAACATCTACGAGCGCGGCTTCGGGGTCACTGATTTGCGCACCATGGACGCCATAGACGCGAAAACCAATTTCCGTCTCGCATCAGTCACTAAGCAGTTCACGGCTATGGCCGTTATGCTTCTCGTTCATGATGGCAAGCTGCGCTACGAAGACAGCCTCACCAATGTCTTCCCTGATTTTCCTGAGTATGGACGACAGATCACGATTCGTAACCTGCTGAATCACACATCTGGGCTTCGGGATTACGAGGACCTGATGACTGGTTACGATCCCGATCTCCCGGATGATCAACTGCACCAGATTCAGGATCAGCAAGTGCTGGAACTTCTCAAGCAGCAGAAAACAACCAAGTTTGCTCCCGGATCGAAGTGGGAGTACAGCAACTCGGGTTATGTCTTGCTCGGATTGGTCGTCCAAAAAGTATCCGGAGAATCGTTTCCAGACTTCCTCCGCCATCGGGTTTTCGATCCCTTGAAGATGTCGACGACCGTGGCCTATCAGAAGGGAAAGAACGAAGTTGCGAATCGGGCATACGGACACACCAACGACAAGGGGCGTTGGAAGCAGACCGACCAGAGCACGACATCCGCGACCTTGGGTGACGGTGGCGTTTATTCGTCCCTGGATGATCTAGCGAAGTGGGATAAGGCTTTATCCGAGTACACTTTGCTCAGTCCGAGCGAGATGAAGCCTGCGCTCGCTCCCGTACAGCCTGAGGCGGGTGCTCCCGAGGAACCGAATGGCAGGCCTGCTGAGTATGGATTCGGTTGGTTCTTGAATGGATACAAGAGTCACAAGCGCATGTGGCACTACGGCGAAACAGTGGGGTTTCGCAGCACGATCCAGCGCTTTCCTAACGACGGTCTGACAATCATCATCCTGAGCAACCGCAGCGATCTGGTTCCGGCAGACCTGGCCTTGAAGGTCGCAGATATCTATTTGCCGGCGCGCAAGTAATGCTCGGCTGGCTGCGAGTCGGACGAACCCAATTTTGGTAGGCGATGGTTGGAAGCGAGTAACTACTGAGCCGCCGCAGGAGGAGTCGCCGCTGGAGCCGTCGTGGCTTGACTTGCTTCACCGTTGACTAAGTCTTTTAATTCCTTGCTGGGCTTGAAGAACGGGATCTTTTTGGCAGGGACTTCGACCCGGTCGCCCGTCTTGGGATTGCGGCCGACCCGAGGCTTTCGTTGCCGGGTTCGGAAGCTCCCGAAGCCGCGAATTTCGATTTTATCTCCCACACGCAGCGAGCGCACCACGCTATCAAAGATCGTCTCCACAATGACTTCGCTGTCTTTACGCGTCAGTTCTGCCAGACGTGAGACTTCATCGATAAGATCGGCTTTGGTCATAAGCTTTCTCGCTCTCTGTAATTCGGGGTTGTGGGCCGGGGATCTTGTAAAGGAACCCTCATAAACTTCTCAAATTTCAGGTGTTTCGCGCAAGACGTTTTCTGCTAAGGGTATCCATGTAGTCTCATCGGAACCTTGACAGCGGTCCGGATCTTATTGCCACAGATAGTAGAAGCCCATCTGCTGCTCCATCAGCTTCTCGCGGGTTGGCAAGTACTGGGAAATATCTCCAAAGAGAAGGTCCAGAACCGTTTTCCGCTCCTTTTCCGGCCTGACCAGCGTGGGCTCGCCACTGATGCCGACGGACTTAGCCGTATCTTTCACTGCCGCCTGAAAATCGGCGACCTGATCAATCAATTTCATGGAGGCGGCCTGCTGCCCCGTCCAAACCTTCCCGTCTGCGATTACCTTCACGTCCTGATACTTCATTTTCCGACCGTCAGCCACGGCCTGAATGAACTGGCTGTGCATGTTGTCGATCAGGCTTTGCAGATATTGCTGCTCGCTCGGAGTCATCTCCCGCGTCGGATTGCCGGTGTCCTTGAACTCGCCTGCTTTCATTACGATAGCTTTCAGTTTTGCCCAGTGCAGCAGGTCGCCGTAGTTCACCCATTCCGAAATGACTCCGATCGATCCCACGATGCTGCCCTCGTCGGCGTAAATCTTGTTGGTGGCGGAGGAAACATAGTAAGCGCCACTTGCCCCGACGCTTTCGATGGCCGCTACAATTCGCTTCTTCTTTTCGTCGCGAATGCGTTTTACCTCTCGGTAAATCTCCTCCGAAGCCGCAACCCCACCGCCGGGCGAATTCACGTGCAGAATGATGGCTTTAACCGAGTCGTCATCGGCATACTTCTTGAGCTGATCGACCGTGCTTTTGGGACTCAAGATCACGCCTTCGAGATCGACTACGGCGATTTTGTCACCGAAGGAGCTGCCAAAGGATGCCGTTTGCTGTCCGCTGTGCAGCGTGATGTACACCAGCGCGAATACTGCGAGGACGAAGAGGAAGAACGCTCCTCCACCAATGACGATCCACAGCAGTGTGCGGGAACCTTTTCCGTCTGCCATAAACCTCTGCCTAATGAGTGACTTAGTGTAGCACCAATGGGATTGTAAGTTTCAGCTTTTAGCGGCCATTGTTCTCGCCGGTTCCATCGGTTGAGCCCACAGTCTGCGGAGCTATCACCGAGAGCGCATGAGGTATCACACTCACCTGCACGGGCGTTTGGCAGACATATTCGCCGTCGGCGTAGACGTCGATGGGACGAGGTGTTTGTATCCGGACACCTTTCACCTGGAAGTAGTCCACCCGCTTGATCCCAAGATGGCGCCCCCTGTAGACCGTCGGGAATAGCGCAAGCAACTTGAACCTTGGTATTTTGCCGACGATGCAGACATCCAGAAGACCGTCATCCAGGGCGGCGCGTGGAGCGATCCGCATTCCGCCGCCGTAGGTTGGGGTATTGGCAACTGCGGCCAGCAGCGCAGGCTGCGAGTAGCGCTTCGTGAACGCGTTGGGATCGGCGCCCGATTCTTCAAGTACCGTGACATGACAAGGGTCGAAGCGCGCGAGGCCCACCGGAAGACTGAGCGCGTACCCACCATGTGCTCCCAACCAGGGCGGCAGGCGGTTAGCCATGCGAGTGACCGACGCATCCAGCCCAGCCCCTGCTACACAGCAGAAGTAGTGCTTGGAGGCGATGTGACCGGGAACATGCTGGTTTCTACCGGACCGGGTGCCGGCAGGTAGCGGCTCAATGCTGCCGAGATCGATGGACCGCGTCGTGGATTGCCCGGCGACAAACCTCTGCCATGCGCGCACTGCATCTTGGACACTTTCAATCCCTAACGCCCGCGCAAAATCATTTCCGCTGCCTCGCGGCACAACCAGAACTGGCACTCCGAGTTCTACAAGCGGAGCGAGATGGCGATGAACTGTTCCATCACCACCGAATATCAAGACACTGTCGCTACCGCGGTAAGCGGGTAGACCCAGGCTCCACGTGATTTCGGGATGATGATTCTGGAATGGCTTCAGATCACGGATGGAGGAGCCTAGACCGAGGATGGCTGCCGCTCGCATGTGGCGCGCCCGAGATTAGCAGAAGTGATCTCCTGAGACGAAAGGGAGGTTTACAACAGTCGCCACATACAATGCCAAGTCAGCGGCGCTAACCACTGGTTGTGCGCCTCAGGCGGCGATCAAGATCTTCTTGATTTTGCGACCGAGACGTAACGTCAGTTCCGAACCAGGTTTAAGTTGCAGGGTTAGTGCGGTACTTACTTCGCCGTCCACGCGAACTGCCTTTTCTTTGATCTTCCGATTGGCTTCGGAGTTCGATTCCGCCAGACCGGACCTCACGAGAAGTCGATCGACCCGCACACCGTTTCCATCATTACTTGCTACTTCGGATAGCGGGAGTGTCACCACGTCGAGGTTTTCTGGCAGTTCATCCTTCTGGAACTGTTTGGCCCAGTCCTCTTCGGCCTTAGTTGCCTCTACCGCGGAGTGGAAATCAGTTACGATACGGCGCGCCAGATCTTTCTTCAGGCTCATGGGGTGGGCGCGGCCAGCCCCGACGTCCTCTCTCATCTTGCCGATATCGTGCATGGAAACATCGGTCAGCAGTTCCCAGTAGCGCCACATCATCTCGTCGGAGATCGACATCAGCTTGCCATACATCTCAAGAGGTTTTTCCAGAATGCCAATCGCGTTGTTCAGCGATTTCGACATCTTCTGCACGCCGTCGAGGCCTTCCAGGATCGGCGTTGTTAGCACAACTTGCGATTCCTGCCCGTAATGCCGTTGGATTTCACGGCCCACTAACAGGTTGAACTTCTGGTCGGTCCCGCCGAGTTCGACGTCCGCCTTGAGCATCACTGAATCGTAAGCCTGTGCCAGGGGATAAAGTAGTTCGTGTACAGCAATGGGCTTTTCTTCTTGAAATCGTTTATGGAAATCGTCGCGCTCCAGCATCTGTGAAACCGTGTACTTTGCGGCCAGCCGTACCCAATCCTCAGACTTCATCTTGCCCAGCCATTCGCTGTTGAAGCGCACCTCAGTTTTTTGGGCGTCGAGGATTTTGTACACCTGGGCCATATAAGTCTTAGCATTGCGCATGATCTCTTCGGCGCTGAGGGGAGGTCGTGTAACCGAGCGTCCGGTAGGATCGCCGATGAGTCCGGTGAAGTCGCCGATCAGGAAAATTACCGTGTGTCCGAGATACTGGAAGTGCTTCAGCTTGCGAAGCAGCACGGTATGGCCGAGATGAAGATCGGGAGCAGTCGGATCAAACCCTGCCTTCACGCGCAACGGCACGCCTGTGGTGCGCGACTTCTCAAGTTTGGCGCGGAGATCGGTTTCGCGAATGATCTCGGCGGAACCCTTGCTTATGTAGGGAAGCTGATCGTCTACCTGAGCGAATTGGGGCATGAGAAGGAGATTATAACGATTTCAGATTGCAGATTTCAGATCGCGGATTTTCCTGAGATCGGGTGCGGTCATACGACGGTGTGATACGCGTCACGCTATTTCAGTCTGGCGGTTGCATACATTGGACGTTAACCCTGTTCATACGGACTATTGCGGATGACAGATGCAGAAATGAAGGTTGGCACGAAAGCTTTCGGAATCCGCATGGTTCGGCTGTTTCGCGCGTTGCCGCACTCGGAAGAGGCGCGGATTATCGGACGGCGGATTCTTTGTTCCGGAACGTCCGTCGGCGCCAATTATCACGCAGCGTGTCGATTACGTTCTCGTCAGGGATTCATTGCAAAGCTTGGGGCTGGTTCTGGAAGAGACAGATGAGACGTTGTTCTGGCTTGAAATGCTTGCCCATTGCAACATGGTGGCTGGAACCAGGCTGAAAACCCAAATCAGAGCGGCGACGAGTTGACCCGCATGTTCGCGGCGTCTCTGACGAGGGCAAAGAAGGCGCGCGAATTGACCGAGCCCTGATGGTCTCTGAAAATTCGCACTGTGAAGTTTTCGATCTGGAGTGCTATTTCCTCACCATCCTTCTCCCCACAATCTGAAATTTTCCCTCTAACACGATGGTGATGGCTTCCGAATAGGCGGCGTGCTCCTGCTCCAAAATGCGCGCTGCCAAGGTGCGCTCATCATCGGCGTCGATCACCGGCACGGCCTTCTGCACAACAATGGCGCCATGATCGAGTTCTTCGTCGACGAAATGGACCGTGCAGCCTGCAACCTTCACACCATACGCAAACGCCTGCTGTTGCGCTTCTAAGCCGGGGAATGCGGGCAGCAGCGAAGGATGGATGTTGAGAATGCTTTGCGGAAACTCCTGCACGAACCAGGGGGAAAGCAGCCGCATGTATCCCGCCAGGCAAATCAGATCGACCTTGTGCTCGCGAAGTACTGTGACCATCTCCCGGTCGTGTGCCTCGCGCTCCTTGCCTTTGGACGGCACCACGACCGCGGTAATTCCCATCCGTCGCGCCACGTCGAGCCCACCGGCGTTCGGCACATTTGATATCGCGACCGAAATGCGCGCGCTGGGGATTTTGCCACTTGCGACATTCTTTGCTATGGCTTCAAAGT
>JBLNFC010000314.1:0-4087 GCA_050263355.1 Acidobacteriota bacterium | reverse complement strand
CCTGCATGAAAATTGCCATCCAGGGAGAACGGGGTTCGTTCAGCCACGAAGCTGCGCGGCGCATGATTGCCGGTTGCGAGATCATCGCGTGTGCCCGTTCCACCGAGGTTTTTGATCGGGTGGAACGAGGCAGCGCCCAGGCCGCCGTGATCCCGATCGAGAACTCTCTCGCGGGGTCGGTGGCGGAACACCTTGATCTGCTGCTTACCCGCAATGTTTTTATCCAGCGAGAATTCCGATTAAGAATTGTTCACAACCTGATGGGCATGCCCGGCTTGTCCATGAGTCAACTTCGCCGGGTACTTTCCCATCCGGTGGCTCTTGACCAGTGCCGTGATTTCTTTCGGAAACATCCAAAAGTCGAAGCAGTCCCTTTTTATGACACCGCCGGCAGCGTGAAGCACGTTATGGAGCGCCAACTGAACGACACCGCGGGAATTGCTGGAACACAGGCCGCTAGCGCATACGCAGCCAAGATCCTGAAAGCTGGAATCGAGGATGACAAAAAGAACTACACACGTTTCTTCCTGATATCGAAGAAGAAGAGCGTTCTACCCCGTGCGAACAAGACTTCTATCGTGTTTGGACTGAAGAATATTGCCGGCGCGCTGTTCAAAGCTTTGAGCGTCTTCGCTCTGCGCGACATAAGCCTCAGCAAAATTGAGTCAAGGCCGGTTCGAGGCACGCCCTGGGAGTATATTTTCTACCTCGACTTCTTGCGCGGTCAAGACGAGGCCGCCGCCAATGCACTGCGACACCTTGCCGAGATTGCCGAGCCCGTCAAGGTGCTGGGCATCTACCCTGCTGCGAGATGAAGCAGACTTATCATTCTCCTGCTTTGGCAAAACTTTGCGGATCAAATAGTTGATCTTGCAAGGCTGGATCAACTTTCACGTTGCTGTACTTTTCTTCAAATACCAGCTTGCCGGCGGAATAAACGGTAACGTGCTCCGAGACCCATCCGCCACCTTCTACTTGACGGTAATCTTCGAAGCGGATGTCTTCGGTCGAGGAAGGATCCTGTTCATCGGGTTGCAGCAGTCGAACGAAATAAAGGCGTTCCTTGTCGATCCAGAACTGAGGGGATTTCAGATCTCCCTGTCTTGCGCCGCAGACCAGAGTTGGGCGTCCCTCCCACTGCTCTTCATGCATTATCGAAAGGTCGAGGTGCAAATCCTTGAGTTGCTGAACAGTTTTGGCGACCGGTTGGGTATAGACGTCGAAGCCGAGAACGAGAAGAGGATGGATGCGAGGCTTGTCGCTCGCCAGTTTCCGGTCTTTGTAGACATACTGATGATCGTTGGCAAATAAGGCGCCGTTGCCGGCGCTTGGATCGCCAAAGTCGATTCGCAGCCGACCCGGGGACATGAGCGCCTCGTGCCAGGTAGCGGAGGAGTTGGTGCCGTCGGGCTTGTGGGTAATACTCTCCTGGTCAAAAGCGAGTGTGTGATACCACTTGCCTGCGTACCGCGCGTGCATGGCTGCGAGTACGCTCTCCCCGGTGTTGACAGTCTGTGAGAACGCAGTAGCGACGAGAATCACGACGAACAGGGATAGACGGCGCATAGTTTTGAAGTACCGACCCGTATGACGCGGGGATGGCGCAATTGTAAGCAGGTTTTAAGGCGAACTGGCGAATAAATGCCATGGGAGAAGAAGCTGGAATCTATGGTCTGGGCTCAGTTCCCACCAGATCATCTTGCGGGAGGCCGGTTGTCGTCACTGACTCATGTTTACCCATCACTATCCCATGTGAGGGGGCACACTGCCCCGTCTTGCGGCGCCGCCTATGCTTTAGAAGGTCTCTTTCGCGACCACATCATAGGAGGCGAGGATTATGCGCGCGATTAAAACAGCTGCCGTAATAGCGATGTTTGTACTTTCCATATCGTTGTTGGCGGCCGCAGAACGCAACAAGTTTGGGGTATCCGACACTCAGAAAGTCACTTTCAATGAGCCAATCCGGGTAGGTGATGTCGTTCTCCCCAAAGGGGAATACAAGGTTCAGCACACCATGGAAGGCGAGAACCACATCATGGTTTTCACTCCAGTGGCAGGTCGCGAGGTAGTGACCGCAAGAGTGAAATGCCAGCTGGTTCCGTTGCAAGAGAAGGCGCCCCAGAGCCTGGTTCTGTACGGGCACGATCAGAAGGACGTGCATATATTGCAAGAATTGATTTTTCGTGGCGATACGGCCAAGCACGTGTTCTAGTCGAGGCCAGAATCAGCTAAAAAGGTTCTTCAGGATCCTTGGCGATCGTTAGAAGGCATACTGCGCGTTGACGAGCGTTTCTGACAGTGGGACATTGCTCTCTTGAGATTCACGCGGGATTCTAAGTAGTACTTTCGGCAATGGCAAACCGGAGCCGAAGGGTTTAGAATCCAACGGCTTTAAGTGAACAAGACTGGGACAGGCTGCATCTTTCAGGATGATGGAGCCATCTAAGACTTGAGCGAAACACACTCAAGGAGCAACATGTCAGAAAAACCACGCTCCGAGCGCGCAGTTGCCGCCAAAAGCAAGGAAAAGGAAAAAGAGCAGGCGCCAGAAGACCGCTCTCTGCCGGTATTACCGGTTAGGGATACCGTTCTATTTCCTCACGCCGTCCTTCCGCTGACAGTCGGCCGCGAGAGCTCGGTGCAACTAATCAATTCTCTGGGCGAAGACAAGACCATCATCGTCGTCGCCCAGCGCGAGGCTCGGGTGGATTCACCCCAGCCCACCGACCTGTACACAGTCGGCAGCCTCGCCGTCGTTCACAAAGTCGTAAAGATGCCCAACCAGAGCCTTTTTGTCTTCGCGGAAGGCCTGGAGCGAGTTCGTCTGTCCGAATTCACCCAGTTGACACCGTTCATGCGGGCCCGGGTTGATTCGGTCGCCGAATCGGTTCCTCCGAAGAGTTCCGAGGTGGAAGCTCTTCAGCGCAACGTTCTTACCCTCTTCCAGCAGATCGTAGCGGGTTCGCCCACACTTTCAGATGAGCTCTCGACCGTCGCCATGAACATCGAGGAGCCGGGCCGGCTGGTTGATTTCATCGCGTCGTCCTTGCCGTCCCTGTCAACAGCGGATAAGCAGGACGTGCTCGAAACAACTGACGTTCGCATTCGGCTGGAAAAAATCAACCAACACCTTGCGAAGGAACTCGAAGTCCAGCAACTCCGCAACAAGATCCAGTCTGAAGTGCAGGACCGGGTGCAACAAACCCAGCGCGAGTACTATCTGCGCGAGCAGATGAAGGCTATCCAGAAGGAGCTGGGAGAGCAGGATGAGGGAGCTCGCGATACCGAAGAACTACGGCAGAAGATCGAAGCTGCGGGCATGCCGGACGAGGTAAAGAAAGAAGCTTTGAAGGAACTTGGGCGCTTGTCGCGCATGTCGCCCATGGCGGCGGATTATTCGGTTACGCGGAACTATATCGAGTGGCTGGCAGTTCTCCCCTGGAATCGGACCTCGGGAAGTGAAGTTGATATTCCGAAGGCCAAGGAAATCCTCGACACCGATCACTATGATCTGAAAAAGGTCAAGGATCGCATCCTGGATTACCTCTCAGTGCGCAGGCTGAAGCCCAGCATGAAAGGGCCGATCCTGTGCTTTGTAGGCCCTCCCGGTGTCGGAAAGACATCTCTTGGTAAGTCGATCGCTCGTGCTTTGGGACGCAAGTTTGTGCGGCTGTCCCTGGGCGGCGTGCACGATGAGGCTGAGATTCGAGGACACCGTCGCACCTACATCGGGGCTCTCCCTGGGCAGATTATCCAAGGCATACGGCGCGCCGAGACCAAGGACCCGGTGTTCATGCTCGACGAAATCGACAAAGTCGGGCGCGATTTCCGCGGCGATCCTGCGTCTGCGTTGCTGGAAGCCCTCGATCCTGAGCAAAATTCCAGCTTCCGCGATAACTACCTGGATGTAACTTTCGATTTGTCCAAGGTGTTATTCATTACGACGGCAAATATGCTGGATCCGATCGCCGAGCCGCTTCGTGACCGCATGGAGATCATCGAGCTGCAGGGTTATACGGAGGAGGAGAAGCTGCACATCGCTTTTCAATACCTGGTGCCGCGTCAGATCGAAGAAAACGGCATCGCT
>JBLNFC010000313.1:0-7515 GCA_050263355.1 Acidobacteriota bacterium | reverse complement strand
GCGCACTTACCGGGTGGAGCGCTGCAAAACTACTGAGCCAGCCTGATCGAGCTTGGCGACGTTCCTCCACTGGGATAAGGCGAACCGCTCAGCGGCGTCACCGTTCCGGCACTCGGATCGAAGGAGTACACCGAAATATCATTCGACCCTCCACTCAGGAACCAGGGATAGTCGCCGTTACTCACGAACAGGAACTTTCCTGATTTATCGAAAGCCACCGAGTTCGGACGATGCCCTGTCGTGAAGGTGTGCCCTGCCCCCAGTCTCAACTTCCCAGTTTTCGGATCAATGCTGAGCACGAGGAGCTGATCGTTGTTGACGTCAACAGTTGCCAACCATTTTCCGGTAGGATCCGCGGCCATGCCGGAGGCCAGACCTCCTTTGGTTCCCTTGTAAGCTGGCCCCGTCGTCAGTCCGCCCTGTGCATCGACAGCGAACGTATCAATATTGAAGTTCTTATCGGAATTTATGTCAGCGCAAGATTCGTAAACGAACGTGCTGCTCCCCGCCTTCGCGATGGCCAAATCGCCCCCGACGTAGCAACTTGGCGCGGGTGAGCCGCTCGCAAATGCCCCGGCGCTACCATCAGGATTGATCATTACTACCCCGAAGTCGCCGTAAGGGGTTGCGAAGTTCGAGGGGTAGAAGCTCGCATACAGAAACTGCCCGCTTGGATCAATCTTTAGCTGGTCTGGAGTTAGCGGATTATTTTGGGTATCGCCGTAGAAAGTCGGCGAATTGGGCAGCAACGAAATTTGCTGACCCGCCAACGAATAGGCGGCAATGCCAGTTTCCGAATCGTATGCGAACTGCCCTTTCGGATCCATAGCCACTGCGCTCGGCGAAGTTGAAAAGGTGCTGGTTTGCTTCAGCCGACCTTCCGAGTCAATCTTGAAGAGGGTCAACTGCCCGTTCAGACCGTTGTTATCAAATCCGTTAGCGACCAGTAGCACGTGCCCGTCCGTCGCCAGCGAGCGAGGATTCTGAACCGTCGTGAACGGCGAACCGCTGATCGGAGTGAGGGTTGCGTCTGGATTGATCTGAAAACCCGAAACGTTTGACGACGCAGTATTCGCCGTATAAAGAAATCCTCCCGCGGACGATCCTGACCCTCCGCCGCTGCCTCCTCCCGATCCTCCGCTGCCGCCGGAGCCACCGCCGCTTCCCGATCCGCTGCCCCCGCCTGAACCGCTTCCGCCGCTGCCAGAACCTCCGCCGCCGGGATTCCCGCCGCCCGAGCCATTCGAAGCGCCGGGGCCGGGCGAATTTCCGGAGTTGCTTACACCGCACCCAACACTCAGGGCGACAAACGCTAGCAGCACTACAAGACTAATGATGGTTTGTTGAAGAGAGAACGGATCAGTTACTGCTTCGTACTTCTGGTAGCCCACAGCACATCCAGGTGCAGCAGAATTGGATTCCTGCATCAAAGATGCCTTGTGGCAAGTGGTCGTTGTAGATCCGGCAAGAACATTACAGAGTTGCTGAATTTGTTCGAACCGAGGGTTCAGCAGAGTACATAAGGGAGTGATTTCGATGACTGGCCGTTCAGCGACACATATGCTTCTATGCAGCCCTGCGCCGTGTCTTCCGAAGCTTTGTCTTCTTTACCACGCGCGGCGCTCTCCGGCCTAGCTTTGTGGTGACGACTTCCGTAGTCACTCGCGGTGCCACCGGCTCCGCCGTGCCAAACAGCCGTTGTAAGTAGTCATCCTTACATGACTCGGAGCAGAAGTGGACCGCCAGGGGATGCACCGCTCGGTCACGGTCCCAGACTGAAATAATGCTGACTTCGCGTCGCGCAGCCGTGACTCCGACGGCCTCAGCCGCCAAACCCAGAATCCAGGTTTCCTGAGCATCTTTGACTCTGCCGCAGCTGTCGCATACGAATTCAATCATGATTCCACTCCCGATTTCACCGAATGACCGCCGCGCTTTGGATGCGGTCTTGTGAGATGAAGGGTTGCTCTACTTAGGGGCAAATCTCTGGCGCGCCTTGAGCGGTGGTTCTTCCAAACAGTCCAGCAAAGGTGGAATTTTTAGCGAAAACGGTAACTCTGCCGTAAAATCACGCCGAGCCTGAACGGGAGGAGAACCTATGACCACATCCGCTCAAGCTGTTCGTGAGAACTGGCCTGAGCTTCCTCTGGCGCAGTGGCAAGACACCTATGCCACTCTCCATATGTGGACGCAAATTGTTGGCAAAGTTCGTCTTGGGCTCTGTCCGCATATCAACCACTGGTGGGAAGTTCCTCTATACGTCAATTCTGTTGGCCTCACGACGTCGGCAATTCCATGGTCCCATGGTGTCTTTGAGGTCCAGTTCGATTTTCTTCGCCATGTTTTGTCGATCCAAACCAGCGAAGGCCACAGCAGAACCATCGCTCTCGTCCCTAAATCGGTGGCGGATTTTTATCGCGAATTCCTGTCCCAACTTCGCGATCTCGGGATTGACATCGAGATTTGGCGTATGCCGGTCGAGATCCCGAATCCGATACCATTCGACCAAGATACGCAGCACGCTTCCTACGACGCGGCAGCTGTGACCAGATTTTGGCAAGCTTTAGTGACGGTCGAAAAAATCTTTCAGGAATTTCGCGCAGGCTTCGTAGGCAAGGTGAGCCCCGTGCATTTTTTCTGGGGCAGCTTCGACTTAGCCGTTACCCGGTTCTCTGGGCGGCGTGCACCGGAGCGCGAAAACGCGGATCCGATTACCCGCGACGCCTATTCGCACGAAGTCATCAGTGCCGGCTTTTGGCCGGGTGGCGGCGAGGTGAAGGGTGCTGCGTTCTATGCTTACGCTGCGCCTGAGCCGGCAGGATTTCCTAACGCGCCTGTCCGTCCAAAGTCTGCGTTTTACTCACCGACTCTCAAAGAGTTTCTCGTGATGTACGACGACGTGCGCACCTCACCATCGCCTCGTGGAACTCTTCTGGAATTCTTGCAGACTACGTACGACGCCGGAGCTGATCTCGGCAAGTGGGATCGAAAAGAGTTGGAGCGGGCGGCTTAAGCTTGCAGCGGGTTCTATGACTTGCTGCGTGGCTCCTTTCCTAGCTTGCCGTATTCTTTGACTTCGCCATCGATCGCGACGGCCACATACTTGCCCGTCATCATGTCCCGGAACTGCACGACATGGTGTCCTTTCCGCGCCAGTTGACCCCAGCGGCTTGGCTTCTCGGGATTCTGTTCAATGGCCTGGTATTCCCGCCCGCCCATCACAAAACGGAGAGTCTTCAATCGCTGGCTGCTGGTTCTCTTCACCTCGAAAACCTTGCCATCCATCTCAACTCTGTTTCCGGCCTTCATCTGCTTCGCGACGTGCGACAGCATTTCCGTGTTCATGACGTACGGCCCTGCGAATCTCGACCTTCCCCCTGACCGGCGAGGCACGGTGCAGGAGAGCGCGACAGGATCTTTTCCGCCATGCGAAAGGTATTGGCATGAGCTTCTGCGGTCCGTGCAATCGGACTGGAATAGCCTCCGCCCATGGTTATGACCAACGGCGCTCCGAGTTCCCGAACCGTTTCGATCACTCGACGGTCACGCTCTTTCAATCCTTCCGGGGTGAGAGAAAGCCGCCCCAGAGTATCTGATTTCAATGCGTCCACTCCGGCCTGATAGAACACAATGCCGGGAGCAAATTCGACAATTCGTGGCAAAACCTTCTCCAGAGCGTCCAGATATTCTTCATCGCCCGTGCCGGCCTCGAGTTCTACGTCGATCTTGCTCCGCTGCTTTTGCAGAGGGAAGTTGTTCTTGCAATGAAGCGAAATGGTAAGCACATCAGGATCATCCTGAAATATGTGCGCTGTTCCATCTCCCTGGTGAACATCCAGATCGATCACCGCCGCCCGCCCAACCGGCCGCGTACTGCCGGCGAATTCATGCGTCGTGCTCAACCATCTGATCGCCACGGCAATGTCGTTGAACACACAAAATCCTGAGCCGTAGCCGCGAAACGCGTGATGCGTACCGCCGGCAAGATTCCCGCCCCAACCTGCAGCCAACGCCTCGCGTGTAGCCGCAAGTGTTCCCCCAACCGAGGCCATTGTCCGTGCGACCAACTGTTCCGACCAGGGAAAGCCGATCCGCCGCGTGGCCGCCGCATCGAGCGCTCCTCGCATAAAAGCGCTCACATACTCGCGGTCGTGTACCAGTTCAACCGTCGCCTGGTCGGCCAATGGCGCAGGCTGAAGCAGAAACCTTTTCTCCGCGTTCAATAGCTCGTAAAGCAAACGGTACTTGTCGATCGGGAACTTGTGCCCCGGCGGGAGAGGAATCGTGTGGTGATGGGTATAGAACAACGTGCGTGGCATCAATCTTCCGTTAAGGGCCCCTTCTCAAATTTTACTTGGCTCACCAGGCACTCGTGAGCCAATTCCAGAACGTCTCCCGCGTTACTGGACGAAGCGGTATTTGGGCCACGTGCCCGATTCGACGAGGAGGAGATCCATGATCAGGAAAATACTTGGTATTGCGGGAATAGTGTTCTGGATGGCAGCCATGGCGGGAGTCGCTCAAGCAGAATCCCGGCACGGTTACGTCGTAAGCATTCCCTTTGCTTTCGTAATGGGAGATCAGACCATGTCGCCGGGAGAGTATGAGGTGCAGTTGGCGCCGGGCTCGGCGCTCGCGAATGAGAGCTTTTACATCATGTCACTGCGGAATCGCAGCGGTCGCGACTACAAAGCTGTTGCCACCGGATTAGCTTTGCCGGGCGCTTCGGTCACGCGTCCACAACTCGCTTTTCAACGTTATGGAAAAGGCGCATTTTTGACCGCGTTGCGAACTCCCAGCCTACAGATCGGAATGCCCATCAGCAAAGCGGAAGCTCAGCGCGAGATCGCCAAACAATACGAGGAACAAGAGGTCGTCACTTTGTTTTTTCAGTAGCGCGCAGATGACCGTTGCTGGGCCTACATCGCCGGACTGAGCAAACACGGCCATCCCGGTATATGTGTCTGGCCCAGCGGCCCGGTCCCAATTAGCAGACGGATCTCAACCCCACTCGAATGCGTGCTTCTTCTCCAGTTCCTCTAATGCATTCTTTAGATCGGCCTCGAACTTTTCTTTTTGCGACAGCAATTTAGGTGCGGCCGTCGCATAGGCCCGCTCCATGTTCCACAACCCTTGTTTTGCAAGGCCGGCGGCCACTTCAGACAAATGGTGCGCAGTCGTGTCCAGATATTGCGCCTCAGTCTCATCGGCGATCCAGACGTCCCCTCCAGTTGCCAAGGTTTGCCAATAAACCTTACGCTGCAGGAACACTGCAATCTGATCCTCTGACGCCTTCTCGAAAACCCATCGATTGCGCTTGAAATCGTAGTGCCTACTGGAGAAGTTTACCGGCAACAGTTTGCCTGATTTGAGAAACTCCACCTGCTTGCGATCAACTTCTTTCCGCAGGGCGTTGATGACGGGCGCTTCTGCTTCTTTGGGTTCAAGAGAAGGCATAACCTCCTTAACCGTCGCGGAAAGGTTGACTGCCACCGGCGCGTACAGCCCATCCGTATTCTCCACGCGGATTGTGCCGTGCAAGACCCAGAAGTCCGCACCCGAAGTAGAGCGGTGGAAGGGCCATTTCAGATCAAAGGTGAGCGGTAAACCCTCGAATGAAACATAGATCTTCTTCTCACCACGACCGTTGCTCTCCGTCATAGCTTCACCGCTCCTTCTCCCCGAACGAGGCGAATACTCGCGCCAATTTTATCGTGCTCGCGCCTCGGCCATGTGTATCGCTTAGTTCTTTGCACAATGTCCGCGTCCGATCTGAGCAGAGTTCATGCTATAAACCTGCCAATGATATCTGAGCGCAACCTGCAAATTGGCCTCGTGCTGACCGGAGGCATGGGCGGCCTCGCCTACGGTCTGCTACTGCGCTACATGATCTTTACCAAGGCGTTGTCCATGGTTCTTCCCGTGATGTCGATCGCCTTCCTGATGGTGGGGCCATTTGCAATCGGTTTCTTCTCAGTGTGGCTGGTCGAACGCTCCCGGCCACTACACATCGTCTATTGGATTTTCTTTCCTTGGGCTCCGGTTGTCGCTGGAATCCTTCTCAGCATTGCTGCGCTTTGGGAGGGATTCATCTGCGCCATCATGTTTGCTCCCGTTGCTATGGTGCTGGCCAGCGGCGGAGGAGCATTGGGCGGATTGCTCGGCAAACATCAGCGCCTGAATTCTTCCCGAAGCATGATTGCCGCGTGCGTTCTTTTCTTTCCGCTTATGCTGGGCCCCTGGGAGCACCGCGTCTTCCTGCGTAACGAAATCCGGGAGGTACACACATCCATCGACATTCAAGCCTCTTCGTCCACGGTGTGGCGCAATATTGAACGCGTTCCCCCCATCCAGGCTGCGGAATTACCATCTTCGTGGGCACGACGAATCGGTTTCCCTGCACCTGTCGAGGCGACGCTCTCCTATCAAGGAGTGGGCGGCGTGCGCCATGCCACGTTTGCTGGAGGTGTGCTTTTCATCGAGAACATCGACGTGTGGCAGCCGGAACGCCGCTTGGCGTTCTCGATTCACCCACAGACTGCGCAAATCCCGCCTACAACCTTGGACG
Source organism: Acidobacteriota bacterium (assembly GCA_050263355.1). Lineage (GTDB taxonomy): Bacteria > Acidobacteriota > Terriglobia > Terriglobales > Acidobacteriaceae > Gp1-AA122. The sequence continues at coordinate 947 of JBLNFC010000313.1, read as the reverse complement.
AGCACGTCACCGTCGGCGGTCCTTTTTTCGACGTCCTGCGCGGGGAATACACGCTCGAACCCCTGTCCAATGGCAAAATCCGGCTGCATCTTTCCAGTCAGGAGCGCGTCTCTACCGACTTCGACTGGTACGCTCACCTGTGGAGTGACGCTGTGATGCGCGACCTGCAGAATTCCATTCTGGAGGTGATTCGCAATCGGTGCGAAAACGCTGCCGTCTGAAATTGCCATGATTTTGCAGCCGGAATCGTCCGTCGGCTGCTATCGCCTCTTGCCCTTTTCGAGTTTCATCCCACTTTGACGTCGTCCTGGCATCTCTCTATCTGAAAATCGACCCGCCCACGTCTTTTTCTCCCACGGGTAACTCGTTGGCGTCGTACTCAGCATGGTTCCCCACCGTTACCGAGGTCGTTCTGCGCCTTCTGCCCCTCTCCCACTTCTGCATGCTTACGAAGCAAGAAGCCGGGGAAAACGCAGCAGGAACTACTTACTCATTCCACCTCGTTACTCATCGCATTCTTGCTGAACAAGATCCCTGCTTCCGGTGCTCTGTGTTTATGGCGGCAACCGCACTTAATGTGACGAGAAAAGGCCGCGTTCCCACTTCGTACTCATAATTGCGAAACAAGGCTATTCCGGGATAAAGTCAAAGGGCTCACTCTCCCACCTGGTTACTTTCTGAACGCTTAATGAATCATGTTCTCCCCACTCCTTGCGTACTGCGCGCTTCCTCGGATCGATCAGGTCGAATAGAGTGCCCAGGCCAGCGTCGCCAGTTGCTCGCACACCCGCTCCTCCTATAGTTTCTTGACCTGGGGACTTGCGCCTTGGAAATCTACCTGGTTGACGGCACTTACGAGCTGTTCCGCCACTACTATGCTGTGCCCTCCGCGCGCGATGCTGAGGGTCGCGAAGTTGCTGCCGTCCGCGGCGCGCTCGCGTCCGTTC
>JBLNFC010000312.1:0-2538 GCA_050263355.1 Acidobacteriota bacterium | reverse complement strand
AGCGCGCGCAATTCACTCGCGGGTGGCAGCTGAACTGAAGCAGAGTGGGATTGTCGATCGCGCACTATCAGTCGGATCCCGGGCGCCTCAGTTTGAACTTCTGGATCACAATGGTCGCGTGGTCCGCTCGACGGATATTCTTTCCAAGTCTCGCATGGTGATTTGCTTCTTTCGCGGCAGGTGGTGTCCCTTCTGCGTCGGCCAGTTGGAAGCAATGAATCAGACCCTAGAAAACATTCTGCGGGAGCGAGCCACTCTGGTCGCGGTCTCTCCGCAAACGGTGAAGCAATCCTTCTTCATGGCGGATCAGCACAAGCTCAGATTTCCTCTGCTGTCCGATGGGGGCAATCAGGTGGCGCGGCAGTTCGGGCTCGTGTACCGCGTTCCCGAAGATCAACAGGCAATTTGCCGACGATCGTTCATCAATTTGCCGCTGGCGAACGGGGACGAGAGTTGGGAATTGCCGATTCCGGCCACATACGTTGTCGAGCAAGACGGGCAGCTTACCTATGCGTCGGTCGATCCGGATTACACGGCGAGGCCGGAGCCTGCAGAAATTCTGCAGCATGTGAAGGCGCATTAATCCTGAGAATCACCTGACGCGCAGAAGGTTCCACAGTACTCAAGAGCTCTGTGTTGACGCAGGCTCAAGAGAAGCTGGCTCAAGTTGTAAAGCGACGTTCTCAGGTGAATACCTGAAAAGAATAGGAACTTACATCTAGTCACTGCTGGGGTGGTTCAAAATTGGAGACATCGCGTTTTCGATCTTCGCGTTGCTTTAGCACTTCATTCAACTGGGTTACAAGGTCCATCAACTTCTGCGGATCGAGCTCTTTGCTCGCCGCCTCCGACAACTCTCTCCAGTCTTTTGCAACGAGGTTGTAAGACATAAATTCTCCTTCACCACAGAGTTGCAGCCCGGTTGCGTCTTGCCTCCACTGATTGCAGTTGCTGTGCCAACTCGGGAAGTGCAGATTTTTGAGTAAGTTGAAATGCCGAGGTCCAGCTGAACAGAGAAGTTGTTGGCAAGCGCAGGTAAAACCTGCATACCTTAGGCGAACTTTCATTTTTGGAAGATTCATACACCAGCTTTGGGGCGGTCTGGCACTGCTAATCAAGGTGAGGAGCTGCCGGCTTTAACACTCCCGTTCTGTAGCGAACACGGCTTTTCATTCGGCATCCAAGGAAATATGAAAATTGTGTTACTGAGTTTGATAGCCGGACTGTGTTTCTGGTGCCTAGGCTGTTATGCATGCGGTGTAAAACAAAATCCGGAACAGCTGAAGGAACGGACCGCGCAGACCACGGCCGCCCTGAAAAGCGACGCTAAAGCCGTGGCATCCGGAATCCGTGAAGGATGGAGCCGGGACAAGCCTCTGGATATAAATCATGCCACGAAAGAGCAGTTGAGCAGTCTGCCTGGAATCACGGAAGTGGAGGCAGGGAGGATCATTGCAAGCCGTCCTTACGAGACTCCACAGGAGCTTGTCGCAAAGCGCGTGATTCCCGCACGCGACTTCGATCGTATCAAGGATCGCATCGCAGCAAAGCACTAGACCAGCGCTGGCGCCCCCATTTGCACATAGCTCAAGACCCTGGTTGTATATCTCACGGAAGACAGCACGAGGTTAGCCCAGTGATTACCGTCTGGCTCGCGAACGGCGACGAGACTCCGGCACTTTGCCGATTCGGGTATCGCTGGCGCAGGCGCGCATAGCTGCCGCCTCGAAATCAGGGGCGTCGGCCGGCAGGACCTGCCATCCAGTTACTTTCTTCCCGAGCACTCGAATGGATCGCATACTGGGAAACTCACGCCGCAGACTTTCGTGGTGCTCTAGGGTGGTAGCAAGCCACACGCCATTGTCAGATTGGCTTTCGGGTTTATCGCGCAGGGCAAAGATAATCTTCTCGGCGACGTAAACGGCAACGCAGCCGAACATCGGACGCGTTTCAGGTGAGAGCGGAGCCAGAGCGTCGAGGACGAACTCATGCGGAATGGGCCTCCGTCGCTTAGTTACGAAGAACGGATCATCCAGTGGAGAGGGAGGAGTATGGCGGGGAGCCTTCGGCATGAGACATTCTCAATTACGGACTAGCGCTACGGCGCAGTTTTTGATGATACAGGTCAGTCGCGGAATTGAGAGCGGGAGCGGAAGCGAGAGTTGGTGGACCTGGTCGGGATCGAACCGACGACCTCTTCCATGCCATGGAAGCGCGCTCCCAGCTGCGCCACAGGCCCACGATTGCGGGAAACTCCTACGTAATTGTCGCGCAATGGCTTAGAGATAGTCAACGCCACCGGGACAATTTTGCGAATCAGTGGAAAATCTGTATTCTGAACGACGCAGACTCAGGTTCTGGCATCCCACAGCACAATGAAGAGCGTCCTGATGAACAGTCTTAGATTCTTGCCAGCCTTGTTGGTGGTTTCCTCCTTGGCCGCCCAGGTTCCTTCGCAGGCGCAGTCATCCAACAACGCCGCTCCGGTTTCCTATGCGTCTATGAGCCAGGTGAACGCGATGTTGGGGAACCTAGAGC
>JBLNFC010000311.1:0-5122 GCA_050263355.1 Acidobacteriota bacterium | reverse complement strand
GGCAGCAGCGCAGAACAATCCTGATATCCGCGCAGCTGCTGCAGCATTGAAAGAAGCCAGTGGAGAAGTTGCAGTGGCTTGGACGGGCTTGCTTCCCATAATTACCGCCGACTATTTCTATGGTATTGATGCATCGCGCTTTGCAACCAGGGTGGACGGTCTGAGCACGCTCGGCAACTCGGGATTCGTCGCCTTTCAGCTGCCGGTCTGGACCTGGGGCGCGAACCGCAGCCACATGAAGCAGGCGAATCTTCGCAGGAATCTGGCACGCGTGCAATTGAGCTTTGCGCAGCGAACGCTTTTGGCCAATCTGCGCGGGTTCTATCAGGAACTTCAGGCCGCGCGTTCAGAATTGGATTTGTTGAGCCAGTCAGCGCAAGACGCCGCAGAAAGCTTACGGCTGACTACGCTGCGTTACCAAGCTGGCGAATCGACCGTGCTTGAAGTAGTCGACGCGCAGAACACGGTTACAGCAGCACGCAATGCTTATGATGACGGCCAAGTTCGCTACCGAGTCGCTCAGGCGAACTTGCAGACGCTCACGGGGACTCTCTAGCCGATGGAAATAGCGGACCCAGGAGTTTCTTGTTCCTCCAACTCGGGGCCGGACCGGCTAAGGCTGGTGAAGCCATGGTTAATCTCGATCACACTACTCGCTTCAGGTCTCATGCCGGGCTGTGCAAAGGAGAAAGCCGAAGAAACGGTTGTCAACGTCCAGGTCGCAACAGTGGAAAAGAAAATGCTTCAACGCACGGTTGAAGCTGACGCCATCCTCTTCCCCTTGCAGCAATCGGCAATTGTTCCCAAGATCACGGCACCGATAAAGAAGTTCTACGTAAACCGTGGAAGTCGAGTCCGCAAAGGCCAATTATTAGCAGTGCTGGAGAATCGCGACCTTACGGCGGCCGCAGAAGAAAATCACGGAGCCTTCGATCAGGCGCAGGCCGCGTATGCGACGACCATGGCGGCGAGCCTTCCAGAGGAGATTCAAAAATCGCAACTTGATGTCCAAGTGGCAAAGGAGGCTCTGGATGCTGCCCAGAAAGTTTTCGATAGCAGGCAGAATCTATTCCACCAGGGAGCGCTCCCCCGCAGGGATCTCGATCAAGCGAGCGTAAATTTAGTGCAGGCTCGCAGCCAGTACGATATGGCGCAGAAACATCTCAACTCGGTGCTGGCAGTCAATCGCGAGCAAGAGACCAAGTCTGCTGCCGGACAATTGGAATCAGCCAAGGGAAAATATCGCGGTGCCGAAGCGCAGCTGAGTTACTCCGAAATTCGCAGCCCAATTAGCGGAGCGGTTACAGACCGTCCTCTGTACCCCGGCGAAATGCCCGCAAGCGGCACGCCGTTGTTAACGGTAATGGACCTGAGCCAGGTGATCGCGCGCGCGCACGTTCCGCAGGATCAGGCCGCGCTGCTTAAGGTTGGAGACCAGGGCACGATCATGGCTGCGAACGAGCAAGCGGTATCTGGATCGCTCACAGTGGTCAGTCCTGCACTCGACCCCAACAGCACCACGGTCGAGATCTGGCTGCAGGCCAAAAATCCTGGTCAGCGGCTAAAGCCCGGCAGCAGCGTGAAGATTTCGATATTGGCGCAGACCATTCCTAACGCCTTGGTGGTCCCCGCCGTGGCGGTGCTGACCGAGGCGGATGGAGGCACCTCGGTAATGGCCGTCGGTTCTGATGGTCGGGTGCACCAGGTATCGGTGGAGCTTGGCGTCAAAGAAGCAGACGAGGTGCAGATTTTGGAAGGATTGCAAGCCGGCGAGAAGGTCGTCACCGTGGGCGCTTACGGTCTTCCCGACAAGGTAAAGGTGAATATCGAAAAATCCAACCAAGCTGAACAGCAACCAGCAAAACCCGGGGGCCGGCAAAGAGCCCGAAAAAGATGAGAAGTGACCGGCCACAGAATTCTTCCGATGACAGCGGAGCCTCGGTCTTCTGGTTCGCCCGTCACTCGCGATCCGTCATTTTTCTGATTTTGACTCTGGCAGTGCTCGGCATCTATTTAGTCTTCACCATTCCGATCTCCGTCTTTCCAGAAACCTATTTTCCCCGAATCCTGATCGCCGCCGACAATGGCGTTATGCCTATCGATCAGATGATGGTCACAGTGACGCGTCCGATCGAAGAAGCTGTTAACAGTGTTCCGGGCCTGCATCAAGTGCGCTCGGTCACAAGCCGCGGTTCTGCCGAAGTGGATCTGTTCTTTAACTGGAACGTGGACATGTTCCAAACATTGCAGTATGTAAACGCAGCGCTCTCGCGCGTTCAGACGGAATTGCCTCCTACTGCCAAGATTGTTGCCAACCGTATGACCTTCGCCAGCTTTCCCATCATGGGGTATAGCCTCGCGTCCAAGACGATCCCTTCAACGCAGCTCTGGGAAATGGCAACCTACGAAATCAAGCCACGCCTTAACCGGCTCGATGGAGTGTCCACCGTTGTAGTGCAAGGGGGGCGGGAGCCGGAATTTCACATTGTCCCTGATCCCACGAAGCTCTTAGCCGCCGGCGTGACCGTCACCGACATTCTCGACGCCATGCGGCGTACGAATCTGATCGACTCGCCCGGCCTAATTGAAGAGAACCACCAGCTTGTGCTGGGACTGATCAATGGTCAGATGAGAGACTCCAGGCAGATTGCAAGCACCGTCATCAAAACCACTCCCGCGGGGATCCCGGTACGCGTCGGCGACATCGCCGTCGTTCAATCCGACGTAAAGCCCGTCTACACCATGGTCACTGCCAATGGCGGGCCAGCCATTCTGCTCAACATTAACAGGCAGCCCGACAGCAACACGGTACAGGTCGCTAACGAAGTGCATGCCGAGATCGACCGCATCCGCAACGAACTTCCTCGGAGCGTACAGATCCAGCCCTTCTATGATCAGTCTGAAATTGTCTCTGAATCAATTAAAAGCGTGCGAGACGCCATTCTCATGGGCCTGATTCTAGCTTCCATAATTCTCGTCGTGTTTCTGCGCGATTGGGGCACTTCGATTGTAGCGGGACTCGTGATTCCCGTTACTCTCGCCATCACATTCATCGTGTTGAAAGTACTTGGCGAGAGTTTCAACCTCATGACGCTCGGTGGACTGGCCGCCGCAGTGGGCCTTGTCATCGATGATGCCATCGTCGTCGTCGAGAATATCGTTCTGCATCGCGATGCTGGGCAATCGCGGCTGCACGCCATTCACAACGCTTTGCACGAAATCACCGTTCCTCTTATAGGTTCGACCGTCACACCCATCGTGGTTTTTCTGCCGCTGATATCTATCACCGGCGTAACTGGAACGTTCTTCCGCGCACTGGCGGTCACGATGGGAGTTAGCCTGCTCACATCGTTAGCTCTTGCACTCACTTGGACACCCAATCTGAGCCAATACTTCATAAGAGATAAGAGCACGGCAAATTCGGGTGTTGGTCCGCCTCAAACTCAGGGGGAAGAAATTAGCCGGCTACTCCATGCCGAAGAGGCTTCCCTTGGCGGGTTTTTCCTCAAGGTTGTCAGCTTTCACGAACGCTGGCTGCGCCGGGCGTTGGCGCGGCCAATCTGGTTGGCAGGAATCAGTGCGGGGCTGATCGTGCTCTCTTACGTGTGCTACCGCTTCTCCGGGTCCGACTTGCTTCCCGAGATGGACGAAGGCGGCTTCGTTCTCGATTACATCATGCCGGCCGGCAGCTCGTTGACAGAAACCGACCGTGTATTGCACCACATCGAGGAAATACTACGGGATACACCAGAGGTGGAGAGCACGTCGCGGCGCACTGGTCTGCAGTTGGGGTTGGCAGCCGTAACGGAGGCGAACACTGGCGACATCTCGGTGAAGCTGAAGGCACATCGGAGCCGCGGCATTGATGAGGTGATGGGCGATGTTCGGAGCAAGATCCGGACGCACGAGCCCGCGATTAATGTCGAGTTCATACAGGTATTACAAGACATGATCGGGGACTTAACCAGCGCGCCAGAACCGATCCAGATCAAATTGTTTTCTCAGGATCCGAAGCTTCTGCAAGAATGGGCACCCAAGGTGGCTGACGAAATCGGCAAGATTAAAGGCGTCGTGGATGTTCTCAACGGGATAGACAACACCATTAGCGGGCCTGCCGTGGTGTTTCAGGTGGATCCTAGCATAGCTGCAAGAGCGGGATTCACAGCGGAAGAAGTTGCCACAGATGCGGCTGCGATTCTGGAAGGCGAACCCGCAGCCACACCGATCGTGGCGAACGATCGCGCATATACCTTGCGTGTCCGCTTTCCTGCTGGCAACCGCACATCACTCGATGCCATGAGCAACACCCTGCTCACAAGTTCGACGGGACGAACAGCCACGTTGGGCTCACTCGCCAATATTATTCAATTGCCCGGGCAGACAGAGATCCGTCGCGAGAACCTGCAACGCGATGTCGCGGTAACCGCTCGTTTAGAGGGTCGCGATCTGGGCAGTGGCGTAGCGGACGTGCAAAGCGTCGTGAGCAAGCTTCATCTTCCCGCCTCCATTCGCGTCGAGTATGGCGGCACCTATCAGGAGCAGCAAAAGTCATTTCGCGACTTGGTCTTTGTACTTGCGCTAGCCATCGTACTTGTCTTTACGGTGCTACTGTTCGAGTTCCGCACCTTCGCCGCGCCGATCTCGATCCTCGCGTCGGCTTTGCTCTCGACATCAGGAGTTTTCGTCGCGCTGCTCATCACTCGTACGACCTTCAACATTTCCTCTTTCATGGGAATGATCATGGTGGTTGGAATCGTGGCGAAGAATGGCATTCTTCTTCTCGATGCTGACCAGAAGTTCCGAGCAGCCGGTCTGTCGGTTGAAAATGCGATGCTGCAGGCCAGCCGGCGGCGCTTGCGGCCAATCGTAATGACTGCCCTAGCCGCTGTTGCGGGCATGCTGCCTCTGGCATTTGCCATAGGCGCTGGTTCGCAAATGCTGCAACCGCTCGCGATTTCGGTTGTCGGCGGAATTCTGATTTCGATGGTCCTATCTCTGATTATTACTCCCGCCGTGCACTCCTATTTGAGCCCCAGAGAGACGTCTGCCTAAAGACGTCTTCCTGAGTAGAAGCGGTTCCGGCTGACTATCTGCGTAATGTTTCGAAAAGCCCCCTCGCTCC
>JBLNFC010000310.1:0-2539 GCA_050263355.1 Acidobacteriota bacterium | reverse complement strand
TGGTGTTCCAGTTCGGCTATCAATGGCGGGATTACTGGGATGGTTGGTGTGATGAGCGCCTCCACATCTTGAAACACCTGCTTGATGCGTTCGCGCTCTGTCGTAAGTTCTTCTCTGCCTCGTTCGCGCTGTTCTGCAGTGACCTTTTTTCCCGCACGAATTCTGCGAAGGGTCTCAGGCTGGTACAAGTCGGACGAGCTGTCCACCCAGCCGCGGTGATACTCGTAAGATTCGGCCAATTGCAGAGTCCGGTCCGTATTGACCTCGATTTCAATATCCACCGTAGCCTTGACGATCGAGCGGAGGGAAGCAATCGCGCTCTCGACAGCAGAAGCGATTTCGGGATTCAGGTCCTCAAAGAAGAATGCTCGGGGCACTCCAACTAGCAGCTCAGCAGGATTTTGCTCCAGAGCAGAGAGGTACTCGCGAGTACTGTCCTGCGATATCATCTGCAGAACTACCGCAGCATCGGCCACACTGCTCGTCAACGGCCCCACGTGGTCCAGCGACCACGACAGGGGAACCACTCCTTCAGCGCTTACCAACCCATAAGTTGGCTTCAATCCGACCACACCGCAGTAAGCTGCGGGTTCGCGAATGGATCCTGCGGTATCCGTTCCAATTGCCGCATAGCAGAGCTCGGCCGCAACCGCTGCCGCTGAGCCACCCGAAGACCCTCCTGTAATGCGCTCGGGATTCCATGGATTCCTCGCCGGGCCGAAGTGGCTGATCATTGAACTTCCACCATAGGCGAATTCGTGAAGATTATTCTTTCCCAGGAATACGGCTCCAGCCTCTCTGAGTCGGCGCACCACGTCAGCATCTCTATTCGGCACGCGATTCAGGAACAGTGCACTTGCGGCCGTGGTGCGTACACCGGCAGTGTCGATCAGGTCTTTCAATGCGATGGGAATGCCATGAAGAGGGCCTCGCCATTTGCCGCTTCGGATTTCTTGCTCGGCTTGCCGGGCTTCAGCCAGCGCCGAATCTCCGGTTACCGTGATAAATGCATTCAGAACTGGATTGATTCGCTCGATGCGAGAAAGACATTCCCGGGTCAATTCAACGGGTGAGAGTTCCCGGTTGCGAAGCTGATCCGAGATAGCGACGATTGTCATACACGAACAATATCGTTGCCCGACATGATGTCTAAAACTCTGTTCCGAAGTGCAACTCAACAAAGTTATACCCTTCAGGCCTATAATTCGGAAACGGCCTTCCGGTCGCTAGGGGTGAGTGAATGTCTGACATGACGGCAACCGCTGTCGCCACCCGAGGATTTTTCGTCGACGGAAAGTGGATTGAACGCGGTGAGCTTGCCGAGATTCGTGCTCCCTATGACGATGCCGTTATCGCCCAGGTGTTTCAGGGCACGCGCGCTGACGCGGAACTGGCCATTGCTTCTGCGGTAAAGGCATTTGGTACCACTCGCCGTCTACCTGCCTTCGAACGTCAGCGCGTTCTGCGTCGAGTGGCCCAAAGCATCAGTCAACAAAAGGATGAATTCTCACGTACTCTGGCCCAGGAAGCGGGAAAGCCTATCAAGGCCGCGCGAACTGAGGTCGATCGCGCAGTGTTCACCTTTAATGTTGCAGCGGAGGAGAGCACACGGATTTATGGCGAGTATCTGCCGCTAGACTGGCAGGAATACACCGTCGGACGTTGGGGCATCGTGCGCCGCTTTCCGCTGGGCCCGATTGCGGGCATCACTCCGTTTAACTTTCCTTTGAACCTGGTGGCTCACAAGGTAGCCCCCGCGATTGCCGCCGGGTGTCCGCTGGTGCTGAAGCCTGCACCACAGACGCCGCTCTGTTCCATCCTTTTGGCCGAAGCAGTGCAGCAAGCTGGATGGCCGGATGGCGGCCTGAACGTGATCCCGCTTTCGAATGAGGATGCTGGGCTTCTGGTCAGCGATGACCGTTTGAAGATGATCAGCTTCACCGGTAGCGCTGCGGTCGGTTGGGCAATCAAGCGCAACGCAGGTAAGAAGAAGGTCATCCTGGAGTTGGGTGGAAATGCGGCCTTGATCGTTCACAGCGATGCCGACCTTCCCTTCGCCGCTGAGCGCTGCGTGGCAGGAGCATTTGCCTATGCTGGTCAAACATGTATTTCGGTGCAACGCGTTCTCGTCGAACGGTCGGTGTACGGCAAGTTCGTTGATCTTCTAATCGCGGGCGCCAGTAAACTTCGGGTCGGCGACCCGATGGAGGAAAGTACCGACGTCGGTCCTCTAATTCGCGAGTCCGATGCGATTCGCGCCGCAGACTGGATTCAGGAAGCCGTTCGCGGAGGTGCGCGGCTCCTCTGTGGCGGGCAGCGAAAGGGACCTCTTCTTGAGCCGACCGTGCTGACGGGCACGCGCACGGACATGAAAGTGAATTGCCAGGAAATATTTGCTCCAGTCGTCACGGTTGAGCCTTATGACGATTTTGATAAGGCAATTCGTCAGGTCAACAACTCTGCTTATGGCCTGCAAGCGGGTATTTTTACCCGCGATGCCAAGCTGATGTTCACTGCTTATGAAGAACTGGAGGTCGGC
>JBLNFC010000309.1:0-11219 GCA_050263355.1 Acidobacteriota bacterium | reverse complement strand
AATCACGAACTGAAACCTGGCATGCCGGCCGACGCTCACATTGCGCTGCTTGCCACGGGCGAGACGACGCCTCAGCAGGGAAGGCCGCAAGGAAGATAGTGAGGGGAGATTTCGAATCCGCAATTGTTGCCGAGGGGCTCACGAAAAGTTTTCCCGGCGTGAGGGCTGTCGATCACCTCAGCTTCGACGTGCGCCCCGGAGAAATCTTCGGTCTCGTGGGTCCGGACGGGGCGGGGAAGACGACGACGTTGCGTATGCTCGCCGGGGTCATGTCCCCCGACGAGGGCAATGGGACCGTGGCAGGGTCGGACGTGGTTCATGACCCGGAAGGCGCCAAGCACCACCTTAGCTACATGCCGCAACGGTTTGGATTGTACGAAGATCTTACAGTTGAGGAGAACATACGTTTTTACGCCGATTTGTTTGGTGTTGATAAGCGCGAACGGCAGCAGCGATCTGCGCAACTGCTGAAAGCAGCAGGCATGGATGAGTTTCGCACGCGCTTGGCGGGACAACTCTCCGGCGGAATGAAGCAGAAGCTGGGCCTGGTCTGCGCGCTCATCCATCATCCCAAGGTGATCCTGCTCGACGAGCCGACGACTGGGGTCGATCCGGTTTCACGGCGAGATTTCTGGCGCATCCTCTATCAATTGGTTGCGGAGGGTGTGGCGATTCTCACCTCAACGGCGTATCTGGATGAGGCGGAGCGCTGTCATCGTGTTGCATTACTGCATCAAGGGAAGTTGTTGTTCTGTGACACGCCGGCCAACTTGAAGGCGAAGCTGGGCAAAGGTGTGTTGTCGATCACGTCGTCTGATCCTCGGCGATTGCGCGAGCAAATCGAAAAGGCCGAAGGTATTTCCAGTCTTGTTCTCACAGGCGATGGGATACACCTTGTGGTGGACAACGCCACCCGCCGCATCCCTGAATTCGAGCAAAGTTTGAAAAACGCAGGCGTGCCATTCACGGCAGTTCAGCAGGTGACTCCCACTATCGAAGATCTCTTTGTAGATGCGGTGACCGAGCAAAGCAGGGAGGCTCGGCATGCCTGAGAGCAACACTTCCGTAGTGATCGAAAATCTGGTGAAGAAGTTTGCCGACTTTGTGGCGGTCGATCACCTTAATCTCACAACCCGTACTGGGGAGATTTTCGGGTTCCTGGGACCGAATGGAGCGGGCAAATCGACTACCATCCGCATGCTCTGTGGTCTGCTGACGCCTACGTCGGGTCGGGCACTGGTGGCGGGTTACGACGTGGGCCGCGAGCCTGAAGCCGTTCGCCAGAACATCGGCTACATGTCCCAGAAATTTTCTTTGTATAACGACCTAAAGGTGATCGAGAACATCCGGCTATTTGCCGGTCTTTACAATGTTCCTCAACAACAGCTTAAGGATCGTATCGATTGGGCGCTGGAAATGGCCAATCTGAAAGGCCAGGAGAACCTGATCACGGGCACATTGCCGGGCGGGTGGAAACAGCGCCTGGCGCTCGGTTGTGCCGTGTTGCACAAACCACCGATTATCTTTCTCGATGAACCGACGTCCGGAGTGGACCCAATTTCACGGCGTCAATTCTGGGATTTGATTCATCACATGGCAGACGATGGTGTCACCGTGTTCGTGACGACGCATTATATGGAGGAGGCCGAGTACTGCAACCGGCTCGCGCTGATTTTTCGCGGGAAGATGGTCGCCCTTGGCACGCCATCGGAACTGAAGCAGAAGTCGATGAAAGGCGAATTACTGCTGCTTGAGTGTGACCCGCTGGGGCGGGCAGTTGAAGTTCTGCAGTCGGCACCTGGAGTGATCGACGCTGCTGTTTTCGGAAATGCGCTACACCTGGTCGTACAGAGTGCCGAGGCCGCGATTCCGGAGCTTAAAGAATATCTGGCGCATCATGGCATCGCATTCAAGCTTGCCGAGAAGATTCACCCCGGCCTCGAAGACGTATTTGTCTCACTCACGACGCGGCGCGATTCCGGAGAGGAGCGCAAGGCCTCATGAGCTTTACGCGTTTTCTTGCCATGGCTCGGAAGGAGGTGGTGCAGATCCTTCGCGACACTCGCAGCCTCATCATCGTGGTGATCATGCCGGTGATCCTGGTCTTGTTGTTTGGATACGGTGTGAACCTCGATCAGAAACATCTTCCGATTTATGTTTGGGATCGCGAGGGAAGCCAGGAGAGCCAGGATCTTCTCAAGCGTTTTCAGGCCAGCGACTACTTCGAAGTCATTCGCGTAGTGAACAGCTATCCGGAGTTGCTTCGCGCAATCGATGACGGGCGCATCAGGATGGCATTGGTGATCCCATGGAATTTCTCGCAGGCAGTGCATGATGGCGGAGGCACGGCGGTACAGGCTCTAGTCGACGCAACTGACGACAACACGGCGAATGTGGCAATGGGTTACGCGCAAGCCATCGTGCAGGGGTATTCATCGCAGGTGCAACTGGAGTGGCTGCAGCAACGCGGGCAAGCGGCACAGCCGCCTCCGCTCAGGGTGGAGACTCGCACCTGGTACAACGAAGATCTCGAAAGCAGCGCGTTCATCATTCCCGGGGTTCTTGCATTGGTGATGTCGGTGATCGGCGCCTTTCTTACCTCGCTCACTATCGCGCGCGAATGGGAACGGGGAACTATGGAGCAACTTGTTTCGACGCCGGTTACTCCACTCGAGATCATGCTGGGGAAGCTGGCGCCATATTTTCTCATTGGCATGTTTGACGTGGTCGTATGTGCGCTACTTGCTCTCTACTGGTTCCATGTTCCGTTTCGCGGATCATTTGTCGCACTGCTGATCAGTTCCGCCCTGTTCATGGTGGTCGTGCTCGCGCTGGGGTTCTTCATTTCTGTTCTCGCGAAGAACCAGCTGGCGGCCAGCCAGATGGCCCTTTTGGCCACGTTCCTTCCCGCCTTTTTATTGTCGGGATTCTTGTATGCGATCGAGCAGATGCCGGTCATTCTTCAGTGGATCACACGTATCCTTCCGGCTCGTTACTACGTTTCGCTTTTGAAAAAGATTTTTTTAAAGGGGACCGCCACCAGCTTGCTGTACGCCGACCTGATTCCGTTAACAATCTTCGCGCTGGTGCTGACGGTACTGGCTACCCGGTCGTTCCACAAGCGGCTGGTTTAGGAGAAGCGGATGTTCGAGCGTCTGAAACAAATGCTGATCAAGGAATTCATTCAAGTCTTCCGCGATAAGCGCTCGCGCTTCATCCTGTTCGGACCGCCCATCGTGCAGATGCTGATCTTTGGGTACGCGGCGACATTCGAAATTCATCATGTACCGACCGTTGTGCTTGACCTGGATCATAGCCAGGAGAGTCGCGACCTGGTGTCCCGCTTTGCCTCGAGCCCGTATTTTTCCGTGGACCGCCAACTCACTGACTATCGCGAGATCGGGGACGCAATCGATCGAGGCGACGCCATCATTGCGCTACAAATCAACGCTGGTTTCGCCCAGAAGCTGCGCAATGGACAAGTCACGCCGCTGCAGGTCATCGTAGATGCGACGAATTCCAACACGGCGCTAATCGCGTCCGGCTACGTGAACCAGATTGCGCTGGGCTTTGCCCGCGACTACCAGCAGCAACGAATGTACCGGATATCGCCACAGGTGATGAGCAGAGTGCCGAGTGTGCAACTGGAATCGCGGCCGTGGTACAACCCCGATCTAAGGAGCCGCTGGTTCTTCGTTCCGGGGATCGTAGGCAGCCTCACACTGGTCCTGGTTACTACCTTGACGGCCTTTGCCGTTGTGCGGGAGCGCGAAGTTGGGACGCTGGAACAGATCATGGTCACGCCCATTCGGCCTTTCGAATTCATACTGGGCAAGACGGTGCCATTCTTCCTGATTGGATTGCTCGACGTCACCTTGATTGCAGTTATAGGGACGCTCTGGTTTCAAGTTCCGTTCCGTGGAGAAATCGTCGTCCTGTCCGCGGGAGCGCTCCTTTTTCTGCTTTGCATGTTGGGGGTGGGGCTGCTGATTTCGACCATGTCATCCACACAGCAGCAAGCCATGGTGACGTCGTTCTTCTTCATCATGCCCGCCGTGACATTCTCGGGCTTTGGATTTCCGATCAGCACCATGCCGCAGTGGCTGCAATACCTGACGTATCTCAGCCCGTTACGCTACTTCCTGGTGGTGCTGCGAGGCACTTATCTGAAAGGTGTCGGATTCAACATTCTCTGGCCGCAAATGCTGGCGATGGCATTCCTGGGTACAGTGCTGCTCACCTCGGCGGTTCTTCGTTTCCACAAGGCACTGGACTGACCGCGACCGCCGTGTTGAAGGCCTATCCGGCAGATTATTTTGATGCTGGTACTGTATTCGTTTGTTCTCTTGCCAGCCGCTCAACCGCGTCTGATGGAAGCTTCTGGAGCAGCTCGAGAAAGACGCCATTGGTCCAACCAAAGCCAACAATGTTCATGTGGTAGCCGGCAGTGACGGTTGTTTCTGAAGAGCGCGTCACGACGTTGTATTTCTCTCGGATGGTTCCGTCGTGGCGAAAGTTTTCGGCAACGGTGGAAAGGAATTTGTAGGCCACGCGATTCGCGTCGTCATTGAATCCGTAGCGGCGCAGTCCTTCAATTCCAACCAGCTGCATGGGAGCCCAACCATAGGGGTGATCCCATTGGCCGCCACTTTCGGTGGGACTCATATCGAGTCCGCCCGGCTGCTCGAAGATCTGGAGGTTCTTCTCGATGGCGCGCGCCTGGTCGGGCGAGGCTAAT
Organism: Acidobacteriota bacterium; assembly: GCA_050263355.1. Taxonomy (GTDB): domain Bacteria; phylum Acidobacteriota; class Terriglobia; order Terriglobales; family Acidobacteriaceae; genus Gp1-AA122. The sequence continues at coordinate 6,481 of JBLNFC010000309.1, read as the reverse complement.
CCGGCCCACATGGGATAGAAGGTAGTCACGTAGGTGTACGACGACTGCTTCTGCGTCTCGAACTCGTAGTCAAAGAACATGCCCTTACCGCTATTCCAGAAAAGCTGATTCATCCTTGCCTTGCGGTCCTCAGCCAGCTTGCGCCATCTGGCTGCGTCTTCTTTCTTTCCTAAAGTGTCAGACATGGTGGCGAGATCAGTCTCAGTCTTGTAGAGCAAGCTGTTCAGGCAAACTGCCGCGTAGTGATGGGTCTGCGCCCCAAACGGTCCAAATCGAAATGCCACGTCAAATCCCGACTCGCGCATGCTGCGATCGCCTTTGTAGTAGTCGTGGCTCAACGAGACAGTCCGGAATGGCTCACACTTTTTGCCGTTTTGTGTGGTCTCGCAGAGCTGCAGCTCGAAGCCAAAGCCAACCGCATCAGGATTGGATTTTCCTGCCTCGGTTTCTACAAGATCATGATCAGCACGGTCGGGATGGGTAAGAAAAAATGCTGCTACGTTCTTGTAATAGCCGGTCTCATCCTGGAGGCCTTCTGCCACGGGACCGTCGCCGAAGTCGAAATAGCGGGACAGCCCAGTAGACCCTGCCAAGTGGGGCTCGTGCACCCAGAGCTGGTAGTCCTTGGCGGCGTGGTCATACGCGCGCTGTAACCAGCCGCGATCGCTGTGTCCGGCCGCCTTCTCCGCTTGATAGACCTCCATGATCATGGAGCTCAGATAAGGCGGCTGCGAACGCGTCAGATAATATGTGCGATTAGCATTCAGAAACGTGCCGTAGTGCTCGACCTCGAAAAAGAAATTTTCCACCATTCCCTTTGCCAGATCGAGCCTGCCATCGCGAATTAAGCCCACGATGATGAAGTAACTATCCCAGCCGTACATCTCGTTGAAACGCCCGCCCGGAACCACGTATGCGTTGGGTAAGTAAAGCAGTCCCGGCGGATTGATGGACCGCACGTCCGTTTGTCCCGGCTGATGGATGGGCGGCAGATGCTGCACTTCAACCTTGCAATCGTTTTGAAGCTTCTGCACTGCAGGGGGAGCGGGGAAGTCTGCCGGCAGGTAGAGAACCGCTTTAGTCGCCACTTTCGGATCGACAATCGAGTCGCAGCGTGTCATGGATCGTGTGAGGACGTCCCAGCCATTTGCAATGTAAGTTCGGATGGGGTTGAGTCCCGCCGGGGTGCTTACTTGTGCCGGTGCAGCGGCCTGCGCCAAAGCTAGAGAACAGATGAGCGAAAACAGGACGGCGAGCAGGGGATGATGGCTATAAGCACGGCGATTACGAGTGATCATGGGCAGCATGATATAACGTGGGCGCGTTGGCAAAGGGCGAGAATGGTTTCAACGAAAGGCGCGATGGCATTAACCCAGGCGCTCTGGACCAATGCAGCAAACTACTCGGGAAAGTGAGATATAGAAATGAAACGTTGCATACTGGCGGCGTACGTACTTGTAATCGCACTCATTTTCGGCGTTTCAGCCACTGCCGACGATGGGGGCAAAGCGGCTACTGTGAAGGGCTACGTTCTGGACTCGGCGTGTGCGTTTACCAAGAGCTTGAACAAGCCGATCAGTTCGGATTGCGCAAAGGCCTGTGCGAAGGCTGGTTCTCCACTTGTGATTCTTGCAGATGACGGCACGGTCTACTGGCCGATTGCGGCGACAACACCGTCCAGCGGGCAAAATGAAAAATTGCTTCCCTTTGCCGGACAGAATGTCACCGCGACTGGACGTGTTTATCAAAGAGGCGGCTCGAACGCATTGGTGATCGAGAAAATCACGGACAACTCGGCTCAGAAGTAGGCCGAGATATTTAGCCATATCGAGCACTCTCTGGGAGCTTGATTCCGATTCGTCCAGCAAGTGCCAACAGCAGAGTGCAAGTGTTTGCATCGGAAAGTTGATTTTATTTGCATCTTTGCTGCAGGTACTTACCGTTTTTGTATTCAACTTTGCTGTTGCGCAGACGACCACACGATTTTGTATCGTGCTCCGATTTACAACACACCCAGGTAGAGGTATGTTGATGCGGCTGTTCATCTCTCCTTGAGGTATCCCAACAATATGTCTCGGACGCAACGTTTTACGATGCTTGCAGTGGTTGCTGCGTCGGTCCTGGTTTTGTCGCTCGCCACTTTCGCACAGGCTCCCGGCCAAATTAATGCTGACCTCTCGCATGCTCACAAGAAATACATGGCGCTCGCGCCTCGCGGTCATCATGGGACCGCGTCCGTACAAAATGGAGCTGCTCAAAATTTCAGCACGGTCTCTGGCATCGATTCATTAGTGAACTTCACAGGTGACTTCCACAAGGCGGGTTTCGATCCGAATGGGAATCCGCAATCCTTCTGGATTTGGGACATGGTCGGCAATCCTCCGGAACGTGGGGGCGTGACCACCATTGAGGCTCCTATCGTTCCAGTCGAGGTTGACCTGCTGGACGAACACGGTGAGGTTCGCGTCGTCGATCATCACCCCTTGATCTCCGATCCTTCGATTTATATCAAGCGGGTGTTGAACTCCCCAGTGTTCCGAAAAACGAATTACTCGAGCAGTGACGTTCCCACGCAAATTAGCGATGCCGTTCAGCGAGCGGAGTTTTTCAACCGTATGAAGCAAGACTGGCATACTTTGCTGAAACCAGAGGTTAAAGCTAAGCGGGTAATGCGAGTTCCCTTCGGGCAATACTTGTATGCTCTGAACCCGGATGGTAGTTGCTGTGCATTCATCCTGGTGGACATAAACACGTTCATTAACCTGCTGTTTCCCGCGGTTCCTACCGATACGACTACGCCCATCGGTGCTGCCGAGAATGCAGGTGACATTACGACCAAGGATCTGTCGACGTTTCTTTTTCCCAACACCTATCTGTTCTTCAACGGTGATCCGAACCAGTGCTGCGTGCTTGGTTTTCACTCGTATGATTTCGAACCGGGCGATGCGAGCAATGGCAACCGAGAGCGGCGCTATGTGGTGAACTACTCCAGCTGGATCAGCGAAGGGCTGTTCGTAGGTGGTTTTCAGGACATCACTGCGTTAAGCCATGAGGTCGCGGAGACCTACGACGATCCGTTCGTGGGAACTGGAGGATATGGCATCACTCCGTGGTGGCAGGCGCCGAATGGGAATTGCCAGGACGACTTGGAAACCGGCGATGTGATCGAGGGACTGCCCAATGCAGTGTTTCCTGTCAAGCTGGGCGGATTCTTGTACCACCCGCAGAACGAAGCTCTTCTGCAGTGGTTCGAATTCCAATCGCCATCTAGCGCTCTGGGTGGGGCCTATAGCTATCCGGATATGACCACACTGACGGCGTTGTCTGCGCCGCAAAAAGCAGGTTGTCAGTAACTTCTTTTCGAAGATTGCTTCAGGGCACCGAGTTCCCGGTGCCCTCTTTTTTCAAGTGCATCGTGTTTCTGGGGTAGCGCTGTTCTCCAGTTGAACACGCTGTGCTATCCTCCGCGCTGACGCCGCGCGTCCAACTGACGTGATTACCGACTGCCATATTCATATTCAGCCGCTCGACATGTTCAAGCCGCGAGCTCTCGAGCTCATGAAAAACAAACGGGCCAACTTCGATCAGATTGCGGAGTTCTGCCGGTCGGCTCCCGCGTTTTTGAGATACCTCGACAGCGCCGGGATTGATCGGGCAGTCCTGATCAACTACGTGGCTCCCGAAGTTATCGGTTTCACCTCGGGCGTAAACCAATTTGTCTCCGATTACGTGAAGGCGGATCCCAAACGGCTGATCTCGTGCGGCAGCCTGCACCCGCGGCACAGTTCCAACATTCTCGCCGACGTGGAATATATTCTGCGGCTGGGAATTCGCATGATTAAAATTCATCCGCCGCATCAACTGCTCTTTCCCAATGAATATCTGAGCGGGGCGAAAGAACTGGAAATCATTTACCGTGCCGCAGAGGCGAATGGTATTCCGGTCATGTTTCACACCGGGACTTCCATTTTTCCCGGCGCCCGCAACAAGTACGGGGATCCCATCTATATCGACGATGTTGCCGTGGATTTTCCCAAGCTAAAGATCCTGCTGGCGCACGGCGGACGTCCACTGTGGATGAACACAGCGTTCTTTCTCATCCGCCGGCATCCCAACGTCTATCTCGACATCAGCGGGATTCCGCCGAAGACGCTGCTCAAGTACTTCCCGCGTCTGGCGGAGATCGCTTCCAAGACGTTGTTTGGGACGGATTGGCCGGGGCCTGGGGTTCCCGACATCAAGAAAAACCTGGATGAATTCAAAGCGCTCGATCTAAGCGATCCGGTAAAAGAACAGATTCTTTCCAAGACAGCTCTGGCGATCTGGCCAGCCCGATGACGCGCTTGGCGCCCGAAACGAAGAAAGTGAGTCGATGAAGAAGAAATCCCGAGGGTCCGGTCACGAAACGCGCTACGTGCGTCTGCAGAAGAATTATTGCTTCGCGTGCGGCAAAAATAATCCGGAAGGAATGCGACTGAAATTTGCCTACGACGAAGAACGAGATTGCTTTGTCTGCCGTTTTCGTCTGGGGAAACGGTATACCGGACCGCCAGGTCACTGTCACGGCGGGATCATTGCAACTCTACTCGACGAAGCCATGGGTAAGGTCAACAAGCTACGCCACGTGGTCGCGCTGACAAAGCAGATCACGGTCGACTACCTGAAACCTGTTCCGTTGAATAAACCTCTGCGCGTGGAATCGCGCGAAGTTAAAGTGCGCGGCCGTGAACACATCAACATGGCCGAGATTGTGAATCAAAAAGGCGAAGTGCTCGCCCGCGGCCAGGGACTATTTATCGCAATCGATCCCCACAAGATGTTTGCCAAGTTCGTAGACCGGTAAGTCCTCTGGTTTTAAGGACGCTCACGTGGCCGCAAGGGTTGCAAAGCAGCTTTCAGCCGTGCAACACCCGCCCGGATCTCTCGCGGATCGACAGCCGCAAATCCAAGCACAACACCGCGTTTCCTTGCGCGCCCCCATGCATAGCGCCTTAACGGAATTATTTCGACGTCGTTGTCGGCGGCAGCTGATGCGGCTGCTTCAGGAGCGATGCCAACCTTCAACCATCCGATCGTTTGCAGCCCTGCTTCAACGCTTGAAATCTGCAAAAACTCGGATAGAGTCTGCTGGGCGGCCTCCAGGAGTGCGGCGAGCCTTTCCGCGTAGAGTTCACGCATTCTGCGAATGTGACGAGCGAAGTAGCCGTCGGTGATGAAATCGCACAGAACGGCTTGATCGAGCAGTGGGGGATGATGCGTGCTGACCGACCCGGCGGCCGCGAAGACGTCGACCATCGAATCCGGCACCACGAGATAACCCAGCCGCAATGCAGGGAAGAGCACGGCACTGAAGCTTCCTGCAAACAACACAAGTCCAGAGCGATCCAAGCCCTGAAGAGCGGGGATGGGACGACCCGAGTAGCGGTATTCGCTGTCGTAGTCATCTTCGAAAATCATGGCGCCGGTACGTCTGGCATTCTCCAGCAACGCGAGTCGGCGGCGCAGAGTCATCGTGACTCCAAGCGGATACTGATGGGCAGGCGTTACGTAGACGAGGCGAGGGCGGCGGCAGCGGGTTAATCCAACTTCAGGATTCAACCCCTCTTCATCGACCGGAAGCGGGCAAATCCTCGCCCCGAGAGCTTCGAAGACACGTACTGCGCCAGGATAGCCCGGCTCCTCCATCCAGACCGGATCGCCCGGGTTCAACAGCAGCCGGCCAGTGCGATCCAGCGCCTCTTGTGCTCCGGAGACAATAAGCACTTGCTCTGCCGTGCACTTCACGCCGCGCGAGGTGTTCAGGTAATCCGCCACTGCTTCCCGCAGCGGCCGGTAGCCGAGGGCTTCGCCTCCGGCCAGCAGACCCGCGGAAACGCGCCTCAGACGCCGGTTGGCAACTTGCGCCCAGAGCGTTGCGGGGAATAAATCGAGGGCGGGTTGATTGGCCCGGAATGCCCGTACCGCTTTTTTGCGGGCGGGCGGCAAAAACGGATGCAGGCGTCGAGCGTAGGAGGACAAAATGGCTCGTCGTCTGGGAAGCACTCTTTCGTGCTCTGTGCTTCGAACCTGAAGCAATTGCTCGGGCAATACCTTGCTGACATAGGTTCCGGAGCCGACGCGGCCTTCGACATATCCTTCGGCCTTCAGCTGTTCGAAAGCAGCGACGATGGTTGGCCGAGAGACTCGATACGAGGTCGCAAAGTCACGCGTTGCGGGCAGACGTGAACCTGGGTGAAGGCGTCCATCGAGGATGGCAGAGCGGAGTTCCTCATAGATCCAGCGGTAGAGCTCGCGACCTGCAGGAGATGGCAAACTGAGCGGCAATGCAGTCGTGCTTTGTGACATGATGAAGTGGTATGGTCAGATTAGGCCGAAATGGTCATTGCAGCAATACCAATGACAGACTATTCTAACCTTGCAGTTAGAAATCCCAGAATCGCAGAGTGCAGACGTCAGATCTAAGTGCAATAAAGAGAATGAT
>JBLNFC010000308.1:0-5610 GCA_050263355.1 Acidobacteriota bacterium | reverse complement strand
GGAATACTCCCGCATCTTGCTTCTGCTCCAGGTCAACACTCAGGCGCAACGGTTCCAAAATAAAATCGCCAAACCACACGTCGGCCAGCCATGGTTCTTCCAGATCGACACGCAAAGTAAGGTGATCGAACTCCGGACTCTCGCTGCCATCCTGCCGGGGCACTCGCGCGGAAAGCAGCGTAACCTCAAATCCAAGCTCTTCCAGCAAAGCTGCAAATGCACCGTTCAACTCGTAGCAGAAGCCGCCGCGCCGCTCGCCGACAATCTTCTTTATGAATTTATCTCTGTCGAGGAGAATTGCGCGGTGGAGCGCGATATCGAGATTCTCGAAAGGAACCGTGAGCATGTGCGCCCGATGTAGCCAGCAAAGCGTCTCCGCTGTAGGCTCCGTCGGCCCCGAATAGCCGATGCGATCCAGATAAGCCGCAACATCCATAACGGTTTGATTGCCCGAAGAAGAGCGGCGATTCGGGCTAGTGCTGCCTTTGTTGGGGCTAGGGCTCTGGTTATCCCCAGTGCGTGTCGCACCGGCATCTCAGCTCGCCCAAAGCAGATACCTCATTGCTCGAAGGACTGGCACTGCCCAATTAGAGTTCACAGGTATGTTCGCTAGGTGGCGCGAAATGGTAAGTCAAAGCGGGCAATTTGCCGGCAGAGAGGAGCCACAAGCTAGTTCACACCGGCAGTTCTTCCTGTTGCCAGCCGGTTTCCACCTTGGGCTCTGCCGTGAGGTCTAGAACAAGTTTCTCCAGCACCATCCGCTTGCTAGGCGGATTCGAGCGCAGGGCAAGGTCGGTTTTCGCGATCAGCCGGATTGCCCGGGTCAGGTCTCGCTTTGACTTGTAACGGCGCGCCTGTTTGATGATGTCCTCTGCGGCAAACGGAGGAACCCGAAATCCCTGCCACAATGCAGCCCAGAGCATACGGGTGTCCCGCACGTTGCGCTCCGTGATGACCAGCATCTGGCGGAAAGTTTTGGCCAGCATGTAGAGATGTCCAATCGCGGCTTCCTCGCCTTCCCCCGTGCTCAGGATCGCATCCAGGATCTCGAGAGCGCGAATTCGATCTTTGGCGGAGATTGCGTCAGTCAGTTCATACAAGCTTCGCTGCTTGGCCGCCAGTACCATCGTCTCTACGTCGCCAAGCGTGATCTTCTTTTTTTCATTGACGTAGAGCATCAGCTTCTCCAATTCGTTGGAGATCATCATCATGTCGCCGCCAAGGGCGTCTACCAGTTCGCGGGCCGCATCGGGCTCGATCTTCACGTCGCGTGTTCCACAGAACTCGCCCAGCCAGCGAACCGCCTCGCCTTCCTCTACACGTGCCAGTTCGACGATCCCGCAATACTGGCCCAAAGTCTCGCGTATGCGCTCGTACCGATCTTTGTCGGTCATCTCCATCCGACGAGCATCGGCTGGAATGCTGATATGGTCTGCTACGAAGATCAGAAGTGCATCCGGATTGGGATCTTTGCAGTAGGTTTCAATTGCCGCAAGTTTCTCCTCGTTCGAACCACGGCCGAACAGTGTCTTTACGCCTTTAACGAAGAAGACTTGAAACGGAGCCATGAGCGACGGCGTACGCGCTCGATCAAGAATCTCCGCAAGATCGGTTTCACCCAGATCGAATTCGAACAAGCTGAAGTCGCGGAGTTCCTCCGGAATCAGGTGCTGGATGATCGCTTCCCTGCATCTCTTGCGGAAGAAAGTCTCGTCGCCCACAAACACGTAGGCCGGTCGCATTTTTCGCGATTCAATGTCCGCCAGGAATCGGTTCGTCTGCGCCAAGGCGCGCATCAGAAACCCTCCAGGATGTTACTCACCAGCGTTCTGGCGAAGTCGCGCGACATCCGTTGTAGAGTAGGCGTGTCTTCCTCGAAAAACGTGGAAAGATCGTTGCTGAGCTGGTACTGGTCGTGGAATATGTACGAGGGATTATCGTACAGTACCTTCCCATCTCGACCGATAAGCGTCACCTTTGCATAAACAGTGACGGAAACACTCGCCGCCCGGCCCGTCTTGGAGTCATAGGTGGCAGGCGTGCTGATTGCGTTCAAAATCGCGCCCCGTAAGATGGCGTCAGCTCCCTGCTCCTGTTCATGAACGACGGTGTAGTGAGTTCGAGTAAGAAACTCCTGCACAACCGCGCCCGTAAAGAGCTGCTCGATTCGGTAGCTTCTTGAGGTATTCAGGAAAGCCGGAATAGCAATGGTTTTAAGATTGGCCGGCAGCTGACTGTTATGACCCGACGTGTGATATCCGCAGCCTTGAGCAGCCAGGCAAAGCAGCCAGGGCGCCAGGTATGGCATGCGTCTCATTGAATTTTGCCCCGGGGGCGAGTCGTAGCTAACTCTTCTGCGCACTCCACTGCCATCGCAGCAGCAATACGCAGATTGTCCGCTGCCGCCCAGAGCCAAAAACCGTTTTCATGATTCGCATCGCGGCTCACCGAGAGCAGTATTTCGCCCTGGCCTGCAGCGCTTACATTGCTTGGCGCCTCTTCGCTGGCGCGGGTCACGCTGACATGCTCGCCCGCCAGTGCCTGGGACAAATCGCCCACAGCCAGCGATTGTTCCATCTCCACGTAAATCGACAACGTGTGCCCGTGGAATATGGGTGCCTGCAGCATGCGAACCGACGGCTGCAAGTCCTGGTTATCTACGATGCGGGCGTAATGCTTCAAAACTCGCCGCTCAATCGTCTCCAGCGTAGGGAGCGACGATTCGCCATAGCGCGCGATCATGTTGAAAGCGACCTGCGCATCGAAGACAGCCTTAGGCAGTTGCTGAAACGACAGCAAGTTCACGGTTTGCTGGTGTAGCTCATCCATCCCCGGCTGCCCGTGTTCGGAAGCGGGTTCAAAGATCGTAGCTATCACCCGCTGGACCTTGCCCGCTTTTTGCGCCCGAAGCACAAGCAGGGCCAGAACAACTGCGGCCGGATGGGCCACCACGACGGGACTTGGCTGCAGTTCCAATTGCTGGCCGCGCCCGAGTTCGCGCTCGATCCATGTGGATCTTAAGGCAGCTCCGGCTTCATCCTCGAGGGCGTACGAAAGATCGACAATGGCGCTTCCGGCGCGCTGCGCAATGCTCCAATTCTTGCGCGTACAAACCCCATCCGACGCAAAGAACGTGAAATCAACTCGGTCGAATTGCTCCGCCCGTACACTCTGGATGAACGTCACTTCGTCGCCCATCGCTTCAAGTTGGCCGAGAGACTCATCATCATCGAGCAACTTCACATCGACCGCGGGAAAGTTGCGCTCATTGAGCATCTCCGCGACTTCTTTTCCCTTCAATGAACCAGCACCCACGATGGCCACGCGATAGAGATTCGCCGAGCTCATAAGCTCCGCTTGCCGCGATGCACCGGGTCTTGGAGGAGTACTCATTAAGTTTGCGATGCTTCTTTGTACGCGGCCGGAGGCGGCGTCTCACGGCGGCGGAAAATCCATTGCAGCCGCCAGAAGACACCCGATGCCATGTATAACAAGGCTAAAGCGAATAGCATCTGTTGCGAGAAAAACCAGATCAGGGCGAAGAGTCCGCCGAAAAGAATGATCAACCGGAACGGCTGTCGGTTGCGAAAATCCAGATCCTTGAAGCTATAGAACCGCCAGGTGCTGACCATCAGATAGGCAACTGCCATAACCATCAGCACCCACGTGACCGCCGTCCAGGAAGACGCTACGGGCTCTCCTTCAGAAAAGTGCACGACCGCGGCAACCACGCCGGCGCCAGCCGGGATCGGCATTCCCACGAAATACTTCTTGCCGGGACGCCCCGGATTCGAAGGCTGCGGGTTCACCTGGATATTGAAACGCGCCAGTCGGCTGGCCCCCGCGATGAGGAAAAGGAAGCTGGCAATCGCGCCAAATTGAATGATCTTGGTGTGCCATTGGGGATTCGACGTCATGGGCAGCAGATGAAATCCCCAACTCCAGGCCAGAAGAGCCGGAGCTAAGCCGAAGGTAATTACGTCCGCCAGCGAATCCAATTCGCGCCCGAAGTCGCTGCTGGTGTGCGTCATGCGGGCAATACGGCCATCGAGCCCATCAAATAGGACCGCGAATCCTATGGCTTTGGCGGCGTTATCCAGATGCCAAGGCTCGGCCAGCGATGCGTGCATGATCTGGAGGATGGCATAGTATCCAGCCGCGATGTTTCCAGTCGTGAAGAGTGACGGCAGGATATACATGCCCTTGCGTTGCTTCCGCGGACGGTGATCCTCTTTACGGCGCCGAGGGACTTCCAGATCCATGCCATCCATCAGCGTTCTCCTTGCCGCGATTCGCCGGCCACTTGCGTCAGATGCTCCGGCTCGGGCTGCAGGTAGGCCAATACGCTTGAACCGCCCTTCACCCGGTCACCCCTCTGCACATTCAATTTGGCCGAAGAGTCGAAGAGGATGTCGGTGCGAGAGCCGAACTTGATTAATCCAACTCGTTCACCCCGGGTCACTGGATCGCCAACTTTCTTGTTGAATACGATTCGGCGCGCCAGCAGACCCGCAATCTGCTTGAACACAATGGTTTGTCCATTCCCTTCCACCGTGACGACATTTTGCTCGTTCAAATCGGCGCAGCTTTCATTCATCGCATTCAGGAACTTACCACGATGGTAACGGATATCCCGAATCGTGCCTGAGATCGGAGAACGGTTTACGTGTACATCGAACACGTTTAAAAAGATACTCACTCGCGTGCTCTTTTTCCCGTCCATCGTCACGTCGGAGATGTCAGTCACCTTCCCATCGGCGGGAGAGACAATGGCGCCTTCTGAATCAGGAATAATCCGTTCAGGATCACGAAAAAACCAGAGAAAAAAAGCAGCCAGCAAGATGCACGGAATCCCCCAGGCAGGCGCAGTCAGCCAGCCCAGTAAGACCGCTGCGATCACTAGGAAAAAGGCGTAGTAGTATCCGTCCCGCACCATGGAAGACTATTCAGAATTATATAGTGCACCAGCGCTCAGACGCTGTTACCCAGCTAAGTGATAAAGAAAAAAGGCGCTTGCGCGCGCCTTGTGGAGAACACAATTTAAGCTTTGGCGGCTCCTGCCGCATCGCTCGGGTGATTCAGGTCCTAGGCGACCTGGTGGTGTTGTTCTTGCCGGTACTGCCGCTCAATATGTTCCATTTGGTCCTTGAGCCGCAGTTTCAGCTTTTTCAGCCGGACTTCTTCCAGCTTCTCGTCATCAGTAAGGAATCGTTTCTGGGTGAGTGAATCAAGACGTTGTGCGTATTGCATATGCTCCTGAGCCAGACGGCGAAACTCTTCGTGGCTGGCCAGGAGCTGGTCCTTCGGAGTGAGCATCCAGCAGACCTCCTACCCAGGATGTTTCAATCGAGTTACAGCCACCTAAACGTACCACAGGCCCTACCCCGCTTCAATCGTATTTTCCATTTCTCACAGACATCTGGTAAAGCAGGAATATCTTAGAACTGCACCATAAATGAAGCACTTACGAACACCTCGGGATGTGCAGTGTTGAACATCTATGATCGTTGGAAGGGTCCGCTACAAATGAAATACCCTCGGAATAGCAGTCGCGTCCAGGCTAAGAGAACCGCAAGCGGTAGTTGACCGCATCCTCATTGGGATTGCGAT
>JBLNFC010000307.1:0-4054 GCA_050263355.1 Acidobacteriota bacterium | reverse complement strand
GCCTGCGCCTACCGGGTAGTCCCATTGCCACGATTTAAGCCCCGAACCCTCGGGATGCACTGAAGATAGAACCTGCGCTGTCGGCTGCGCCCCTTCAGACCGTTGGTACATGGCAAACTGGTTCGCAAACACAGTCTCATACTTGTGAACGCCGCTCTTAATGTGCCAGCGAGCGAAGTCTCCACGATAAGTGCGTGACAGCGTTCCCGCTCCAAACCCTCCTACCGGCGCACCCTGCCAGTAACCGTCATCAATCATGTCTGTGAGATTTGGCTTCCGGCCTCCGGGATTTGTTAAGGGTTGGCCTAGCGGTCGCTTCCACGCCGCCTTGGGAATGGAATCTCCCGCCCAGAGCGAGACAGTGGTGAGCATAAGCAGCACGGTCAGAAAGAAGGAAAGAAAGCGGCGTGTCATAAATAGCCTCCAAGCAGGATAGGACGAATGAATTGGGTGCTTGAGCTGGAACAGAAATGCCGGTCTCGAATGATGACAGCGAAAGCCGTGTCGAGCTGCTGCCAAGTGAAAATCCCAAGTTGTATCCAGATCTCTCGCAGCAATCGCTCGCAGGAATTTCATCGAGTCCAAGCGAGCAATTCGTCCGCGACAAAGATAAGTTGATCAGCGCCAAAGCTATTTATCTGACCAAGTCGCGGATTCACTTGCACTTTGTGAGAGCACATGTATAGCACGACACACTGAACCCTGAATCGTATCACCCGCGCATAACGAAAAGCGATTGAAGAGTCACAAGCTAGCGATTCATTCCCACTATGGAATTTCCATCAATGAGATTGCTATCCCTCCTGACCAGCACCATCCGGTTACGAACGTCATCTCGTCTGGTGGCAAGGTCCGCTTATTTCACCAGCAGTTGCCGATAAGGAACCTGTCGCAGTGTGCGTTCACACACTCCTGCGACCGTGGTCGGTGTCGCACCGCCGCGAAGCGGGCGCTGGTCGTACGGGAATTACTATGCAAAGTGTTTCCGAAAATCGCGGATGGAGCGCAATGGCAAGGCTCCTCATCGTTCCAGTCGTGTTTTTTCTAACGCTCGCACCTTGCGCATGGGGCCAGACGGTTGACAACTGGAAGAGAAATGTTCAGCAAAAAGTAAGTGCCAAGGAATTTCGCTCCGCCCGGCAAATCGTAGACAAAAGAATCGCTGAAAGCTCTTCCGATTTAGAGGCTCATGGCTGGCGTGCCCGGTTGCTCGCCTGGGTGGGCCAGTGGTCCGAGTCGGAATCTGAATACCGGTTCGTACGGCAAAGAGCACCGAAGGACTCTGACATCCTTATCGGGCTTTCCGACGTTCTGTTCTGGCAAGAGAAATGGCACGACGCTCTGCAGGTTCTCGATGACGCACGGGCGCTTCAGCCAGCCAATGTCGAGATCCTCATCCGTCGCGCTCGGGTTCTGAGCAGCCTGGGGGAAACCGGCGAGGCGCGTGCTGAGCTTCGGCAAGTTCTCCTCCTCGATCCTTCGAATCTTCAAGCCAAGGCTGCCCTTGATGGCATTGCGGAGTCTACGATCCACGAACTCCGTTTCGGCGCTGACATCGAGACCTTCGACTACACCGACGCGGCGCAAACGTATGCCGTGAGCCTCGGGTCACGTTGGACAAAACGATGGTCCACGTTTTTTGGTTCCGCTTTCTACGATCGCTTCGGCGAGACCGCAAGCAAGTTTTCCGCCAGCACGGCCTACCGCGTTACAGCAAGGGATTGGATAACCATCGGCGGCGCTACGGCCAATGACAACGGCATTGTTCCCCGAAATGAGGCGTTTTTCGAATATGGTCACGCCTTCCGCTTTCACAACACCTGCTTCCGTGGTCTTGAGTCCAGCTATCAACAGCATTGGCTTTGGTTTAAGGACGCCCGCGTACTCACGCTGAACAGCACACAGCTGGTTTATCTTCCGCGGGATTGGACATGGACGCTTTCGGGTACCGCAGCGCGCAGTACCTTCTCCGGAACTGGAAGCGAGTGGCGTCCTGCCGGGCTGACGAAACTCGGTTTTCCGTTACGTCGCCGGCTGACAGCTAACACGTTCTTTGCGGTTGGCTCTGAGAATTTCGCGCTCGTCGACCAGATTGGAAGCTTTTCTGCCCGAACGTATGGCGGCGGAACGCGCTTCCGTTTCAGCGCCAGTCAAGATATCTCCGGCTATATCGCGCGGCAAGATCGCTCAAGGGGCCGCACCCAGACCAGCTACGGAGTGAGCTATGGGATTCGTTTCTAGCTGGACCCGGGAACCTGCGGGGCTGGTTCTCGAGGCTATATTGGGTTCTTTGGCGGGCATCGCCCTGCTCATCGGTTTCATTGTGGTGCGCCGCTGGTACCGGGGACGTTATTTCCAGAAGCGAAACGAACGCGCCTTCATTCTTCGTGGTATGTGGGACGACATTCTCACTGGGCGCGTCCCTCCCGCCAAGTGGCGGTTCAAACCACTGGACTGTGAAGTCGTCGAATCCATTCTTCTCGACACTATCGAAATCGCCACGCCCGAAGAACTGCCAAAACTTCTGGCCTGCTTGCGTGTAAGCGGACTTCTCGACATGCGCATTTTCGAAGCGCGAGCGCGACGTGGCACGAGTCAGCGAATGGCATTAGTCGCCTTGGGACGCACTCGCGCGCCGGAGGCGATTCCCGCGCTCGCTGAAGCGTTGGAAGCTGATGCTGCTGAAACCCGTATTGCAGCTGTGCGCGGTCTGGGCCGCACTGGACTCCTTGAGGCTGCCATACCGGTGCTTGATCTTCTCGTCAGCAATACGCTTCGTGCGCCAGAACATGCCATTAAGAATGCTCTTTTAAATTGTTGCCGACCTGATCCCCATCTGCTGGTGCGATACATCCCGCAATCGAGTGGCCCGGCGCGTGAATTGCTCGCGCGCGTTTTAGGTGAATTGGCTACCCCGGAGTTAGGCGACGAGTTGCTTGTACTTGCGACGGACAGGCTCCCCGAGGTGCGAGCATCCGCGGCACGCGCTCTCGGGAACGCTCAACCGGCTTTTGCGCTTTCCGTCCTCTCGGTTCTCGCGGCCGATCCGGAGTGGTTCGTGCGCCTCCGGGCAGTCGTTGGATTGAGCAATTTTGCCCATCCGGAAACAGTTCGGCCCTTGCTTTTGGCTTTGTGCGATCCCCACCGCCATGTCCGCCAACGAGCCGCTTGGGCGCTAGCGCGCCGGGAGCCGGAACTGGAGAGCATTTTTGACCAGGTTGTGGGCACCCGCGACCGCTACGCCCTGGAAGCCTTCGTGTCAGAGTTGGAGCGCTCCGGCGGCTTCGAAAAAGTTGTGCAAGCGATTCAGGATCGTTCCCCGGCCGAGAGCGCGGCCAGCATCCTTCTTAAAGGACTGGCGGTCAGCCGCGAGCGCGCGATGAGTGTTGCGGCATCCGGGAGCCGCTGATGCTGCGTTTTCTCACCATTTCGAATATCACGCTGTTCGTCTATTACTTGCTTTCGAACATCGTCTACCTGGCTTTGTTGATCACCGCGATTATTAAGAACACCGCTCATCGCGCGCGCCTGGCCAGCCTTCGCTTGGAACATCTGCGGATTTCGCCTTTCACGCCTCCAGTCACTTTGCTGGTGCCGGCCCACAATGAAGAGCAGTTTATCGTGGAGAGTGTCCGCTCTCTCCTTGCCATTGATTATCCCGACCTTGAGGTCATTGTCATTAATGATGGGTCCGTGGACAGCACACTGGAACAACTAAAGCACGCTTATGGCTTGAAAGCCGCGAAACTTCTCTATATCCAGGAAGTGCCTAGTGCGAAGATTCACGCCATCTATCGCAGTGAGCTTCAACCCCATCTCATCGTGGTCGACAAGGAAGCCGGTGGCAGTAAGGCCGACGCGGTAAACGCGGGATTGAACGCCGCCACCAGTCCCTATGTTTGCATTGTCGACGCAGACTCTATTTTGGAACGAGACTCGCTCCTGCGCATCATGGCCGGGGTCTTGAACGATCCCGCACGAGTGATGGCAGTGGGAGGCATCGTGCGCGTGCTGAATGGCTCTCGGGTTGTTGCCGGGGAGCTCAAAGAGGTGC
>JBLNFC010000306.1:0-5985 GCA_050263355.1 Acidobacteriota bacterium | reverse complement strand
CCCACTCCGATCTTTCGCCCGGGACGCACCAGGCATTCCCATTCGTTCGGTTGCGCGGATACTTGGCGCGTAAGCAGCACCTCCACGTGACCCTGGAGAAAACTTTTGCTTCCGGGATTGTGCGGACTGACTGGCTGAGCCCGTACCCCGCCTCGGCGGCCGTACAATCGCGCTGGAAAGACGCGAGTGTTGTTGAAGACGACGAGGTCGTCGCTCCGGAGCAACTCGGGAAGGCTGCGGAACATCAAGTCCTGCAACTTAGCTGAGTTTCGGCTAAGGTAGAGTAAGCGCGATGCGGCGCGATCGGGCAGGGCTTCCTGGGAGATAAGTTCCTCGGGAAGAGAGTAGTTAAAATCAGAGAGCCGCACAGGGTCCGATTATAGTGACGTGGCAAAACCCGAGCGAAACACGCATGCGACGCTACATTGTCCACAATCGAGTAAACATTCGATTGTCTGCTGATAACAGGTGCTGTAGTATTTGCCAACTAGCCAACCGCAGTACCCCCTAACGGGAAAGAAGATGCCGAGCGAACGCAAATACCGACACGAAATTGTACGTCTCGGCAGCATGCTGCACAGGTGCGGTTTTGTAGCTGGCATGGATGGGAATCTTTCTGTTCGGCTCGACCGCAATCGCATACTGGTTACTCCCACCGCCATGAGTAAGGGCATGATGCGGCCGTCGGACCTGGTCATTGTCGATGTCGAGGGGCGCAAGTTGGCGGGACGCAGGAATGTTTCGAGCGAGATCGGCATGCACCTGCTGATTTATCGTATGAGACCAGACGTGGGCAGCGTTGTTCATGCCCACCCCCCGACAGCAACCGGATTTGCGGCTTCCGGGTTGGCGTTGGACCGACCTTTGATCTGCGAGCTCGTAGTCGGACTGGGTTGCGTCCCTTTGGCCAAGTATGGCACTCCTGGTACATCGGAACTGGCGGACGCCTTAGAGCCCCTGGTTCCGCAATATGACGCCATATTGATGGCGAACCATGGCGTCGTCGCCTATGGTGAAGACCTGCAAAGCGCGTACATGAAGATGGAAACGGTGGAGCACTTCGCTCAAGTGGCACTCGTTGCCCATCTGCTCGGGAATGAGCAGCCGCTTCAAGACCACGAGGTAGCAAAGTTGATGGTGGCGCGCAGCAAGTATGCGGGCACACGATCTCTAGCTCCCATGCCAGTGGCCTCCCTCAACGAACGCAAATCGGAAGTGGAAGCCGAGGCCGCCGAAGTTCCCAGTGGCGGCGGTTCACGGCGCAGATAAGATTGCTCGGCGGAGCATCGAAGCCCTGCCTTTCCGAGCCTGATCATTCACCTCCCAGGCGGAATCGCAGGCCAGCTCTGAAATTGGCCGTGAGCGCGGGATATCCCACAACTTCGTTGTAGTACTTATTCAATGCATTCTCGACATTGACATACGCGGTTATGCGCGAGGTCATTGAGAAGAATCCTCCTAAATCGACCCTCGCATATCCCGCTGCGTGCTCGATGTTAAGACCAACAAAATCCGAATCGGCGCGCCGTCCCACTGCGGTGACGCCCAGGTTTCCTCCCCAACGTTTAGCGATGTAATTCAGAAGAAAACTTCCTGAATGCCTGGGACGCCGGAGCAAAGGCTGCCCCGGCAAGTGCAGTGGGTCGAATGCGAATGGCTGCTCCAGAATTTTGGTGGAAGCATAGTTGTACGCCAGCGTAAACGAAAGCCGCGACACCGGCCGTCCCTGAAATTCCAACTCGGCGCCGTGAGCCATCGACTTGTTGATGTTCTCGTACCGACCTGTGAATGTAGTGGGGTCGAGGATGGCGAAGTCGATCTGGTGCCGGAAAAGATTGTTGTAGTAAGTCCCTGACAACGCGTACTTGCCCGCAAGCAGGTTCTGTTCAAATCCAGCTTCAAACGCGCGATTCTCCTCAGCTTGCAAATTCGGATTCGGAATGATTCCCTGTCCACGGGCGAATGCTTCTTCAAACCGCGGCGCCTTGATTCCCGTCGCGTAAGAGAAGCGCACGCGGGTTCCCGAAAACAGCTCGCCACCTCTCAGGAGTTGCCAGGCAACAGCGACTCTAGGGACCCCTGTATTTCCGAAAGTAGTGTTGTGGACAAAGCGTGCGCCAGCGATGACCGATAGCCGTCCCAAGGCAAGTGTCTGCTGACCATAGACAGCTTGGTTGCGCCGTAAGCCATGGGTGATGGGCGGAAATCCGAGGTCGCCCACGAATCCGTTCTCGTCCTCGAACTGGTATCCGAAAGTCGTTTGCGCCCATCCGCGCTCTACATAAGTGCCCTGGTAATCGAATCCGGCGCGATTGATATCGGCAATCGCATCGGTGGGAAAATCGAAGAACTCGCGACCGGGATCGACGAAGCTGTCGACGTTAACGCGCTTATGGTGGTACTCGAAGCCGCGAAAGCGGTGTTGCCAGCGCGTCGGTCCGGTCAGCGTCAGTTCGGCGCTCGCCAGCAAATTGTTTTGTCTGGCCCATTGGTCAGAATCGGGCGGAAAAATAGAAGCGCCATTGAAATTCCACTCTCCGGCGACTCCCGTACGACTGTTCGAGTGTTGCGCACGCACACGGAACAGTGCCTGCGGCGTGAGCTGCACTCCCACATTGCCGCCCTGCGACGAATTCGAATATCCGCTATTGATGCCCTGGCCTGTGGTATTGAATTGCGTTCCGAATAGGTTGTAGTCGTAGCGGCCACGAGCTCCCGAAACTGCGATATAGCCTTGCGCCGTGTTGAAGTTTCCTCCCTCAGCACCGAAGACTAGCTCCGGAGTAGGCGTGCTCCCTTCCCGAGTCCAGGTTTGCACCACGCTGGTCATGGCATCGGAACCGTAGAGCGTGCTTTGTGCGCCCCGCAGAAATTCCAGCCGCCCGACTTCCTGGAGCGGCACAACCCCGAAGTCGAAAGTTCCACCTGGATCGCTGACGGGCACGCCATCAACGATGACCTTGTTGTAGCGGGAATCTCCGCCGCGTACGAACAGAGAAGACAGCGCGCCACGCTGCCCCTGAACATTCATCACCGCCCCGGGAAGAAATCGAAGTGCATCGTTGGCGGCAACCGGATTCATCACCGTAAGCTGAGCGTGATTGAGTGTGGAGACATTGGAGCCGGATTCCTCCTCAGGCAAAGGACTCAGCGTACTACTGATCACGACCGTCTCGACCTGCGTTGCTAGCCGAAGTTGAACGGTGAGCAGCTCTCTTCCAGGGTTGACGTCGACTTCGTGAGACGCGAAACCGGGTGCAAGAACACGGACGCGCAACGGAGTTGTTACAGAACTGCGCAAAAAAGCTGTGCCGTCGGCTGAGGTGTTTTGAACGTCCAGCGCAGCTGAACCGCTACGGTCGAGAAGAGTGACTTGGGCCCCAGCTACAGCGGCTGATCGTGGATCCACAACTCTGACTCTGAGATCGGTAGCCACGGCAAACGACGACAAGAGACAAACAGAAAGGCACAACGAGATTGAGCGCAAAGCACGCCTCCTTTTCACGCGAAAGGGGTTGGTGATGTGGTTCGCGCCGGTCTCCTGGCTTCGCGAGCCGGACAAGTTCCACGTCTAGCTTTCTCATGGAATTGTCCAACTATGCCGCCGGCCTTCCCGGATATCTCCAGTGACCGGCAGCGAGTGCTCGCTTACAGTTGCGCGGCAGCGCGGGATTTACACCCGCTTCCCATCTTTGTCTGCGGTAGACAAAGACACGCGAACCCTGATGTTTGCAAAGAACGGAACAACGAGGAGCAAACGATAATCGGCAGAGAAGGAGAAGTCAACAGATCCGTCTCCGCCGCTTGTCTTGGCCCCTCAGAGTTGCACCAACCTGGCCGCACGTGCACCGCGTCGCATGACTGGATCTGCACGCACCCGGCAATGCCAGACTAGGATAATCACCGCTTTTCTATGCATTTGTCCGACATTTGCGTCACACGAAATGAGGATCCTTGCCATTGAATCTAAGGTTTTTTTCAAGCAGGACCGAGTTACTGCTAAGCAACCGGTGTGACCTTCGCTCATCCAAACCAATATAGTTGCAAACAATTGCAATTTACAAAAACGGAGGTTTTCGGTGGTCAGCAAGCTGCTTTCGTCGAGATTTCGTATGCTCGCGTCTTCAGGTCTGCGAGCTCTACTAGTCATTGGGCTGCTCGGAACAGCCAGCCTTGCCTTCGGTCAAACGGAGAGGGGTTGGACAGCAGAGATAGGCGGCGGTTTCACGCCCGTTGTCGGAGCGCTCTCACAGAGATTGGACAACGGCTGGAACATCAGGGTGGGCGGTGGCTACAACATTACAAGTCATTTCTCCACGGGAATTGAATATCGGTGGAATGGATTAGGCGTGGGGAACAGCGTTTTGCGCGAGGCGAATGTTCCTGGCGGCAACTCTCACGTTTGGTCGATCGGGTTGGTTCCTAGGCTTTCGTTCAGCCCACATCATGGGATTAATCCCTATGTCGTAGGCGACGTTGGATACTACCGGCGCGTCGTAGAATTCACTCAACCTACTCTTCAGCCGGCCGTAGTTTTCGATCCCTTTTTCGGATTCTTCCAGGGCGCGATCCCTGCGGACCGGGTACTCGGACGCATTACGCGAAATGGAATTGGCGGCGGTGGCGGGCTAGGCTTTGAGATCGGCTTAGGTGGCCGCGGCCGCAGAGCGAAGATCTTCAGTGAGGCACGTTACGAATACGCAGCAACAGGCGCGCTTCCAACGCGCTTGATCCCGGTGACCTTCGGACTGCGCTGGTAAGCCTCTCATATAGCCTTATTCCTAATCCAAAAAGAAAAGCCCCATCTCCGGATGGGGCTTTATGCGTCGGGTCGCGCATTTACGCGGCCGGCTTCTTGCCTTTGCGTGACGGATTCGTATCAACCTCTACGTCACCGTCTTTGTCAACTCGCAGTTCTTCATGGCGGACGTCTTGCGACACACGTTCCGTATTTTGGACGGATCGCTTGCCCACCCTAACTTCTTCATTCACAACCGGCTGTTTCTCCACTCGTGCCCGCTCTTCAGAAAGCGGAACCCTGATCTCCTCGTCCGTTCCGATTTCGCCAGCATTGGCCCGCGCGTCTCCTGATGGGGTCGTACGCTCGATCACCAACTCTTCGCGAGTGACCGGCACGTCGACCGTTTGATTTTCAGTCACCACTTCCTTGCGCAGACGTACCTCGCCACGCTGTATTCGTTCGCGATAGGTGCGCAACGCTTCGCCACGAAGCTGGATGCGGTAGTCCTGGCCGCTCTCAGCAGCCTCTGTGCTCGCGACTGCTGTGTTCCCGCTAGCCGCCTCGTTCTCGAATCCGCTTTCGCGCAGATCGCCACCCGCGCTCTGCAGGATCTGCCGTGCCTCTTGACTGCGCGCGCCTGTGACGCTGACCAGGGCGCCTCCCTGACCTATGCCCCTGTAGTAGTAGTTGGCGCGGCTCTCGTCCCAGTTCATTCCGCTCGAGGCGTCCCGGTACTCCACATCTTCATCGCTGGAATCGCCTGAGAAGAAGTTCTTCAGCTTGTCCCAAAAAGTTCCGGACCCAGTTCTCGCGGACGCGCCCGCCGTGGTCTGATCACTCCGGGAAATAACCCCAATCTCCTCGGATGTGAATCCCGCATCCTTAAGATCAGACACTGCTCGATATGCGTCGTCTGTCTTACGGAAGAAGGCGACGACTCGCTGACCAGACGCAGAAAAGTTCTGGGGAGATGAACTGATTGCCATGATTGCTCCTTCGATTGTTGTTGGATTGGTCGTTCGCTCTTCAGATGCCTTCGGGCAAGCGAGGTCATCGCAGCAGAATTGAAAATCGCAAGCTGGCCAGTTCTGTATTGCGCCTCTGGTTCACGAGTGACACATTTCATTCCACTCGCGAGCGACGTTGCCAGCGTGAACTGAAGTAAACGCCTGGACTGGCACAACGGTAACTTCTGGTAACCACGCGCGTGTGCCATTCCGGATTGCTGCTTCAAGGACTACTCT
>JBLNFC010000305.1:0-3435 GCA_050263355.1 Acidobacteriota bacterium | reverse complement strand
TAAGGCAGTCACCGGAACTCGGCTTTGGGCTTTGTCTTTCTTTTTCCTTTCGCAGAATGTTTGTTAGGCCGCATCTGAAAGCAGCACGGGACGAGGAGAACTCTTCATCAAACGGCCATCCGTAGGCTGCCGTAAGTACGGATAAAGCCAGCACCATAGGAAGCCGATCACGCCACTTCCAATCGAGACGATATCTGCGCCAGTACATAGCCAAGACCGGCAGCCCGATGAACATAGGCACAAATTGCAGCAAGTGACTCTGCGGTGCGAGCCACGACCTTAGGACCAAGGATACTGTGGAAGCTGTCACCCTGCCCCTCATGCTGGGGTTACGTGCTGCGCATGAAGGCTCTCTGCCAGACGTTCTTCCAAGCCGTACCACCCCGCTACCAATCGTGCCTGTAAGCCTTTCTCCAAATCCCCAAAAACTCTCATTGACGTGCCTTCGCAGACCCACCTACCATGGCTCGGTTCCATGGTCACCCAAACCATCTCGCATTACCGCATTGTCGAGAAACTCGGAGGCGGTGGGATGGGCGTAGTTTACAAAGCTGAAGATGTAACTCTACATCGCTTTGTCGCCTTGAAATTTCTGCCGGATGCAGTGGCCAGCGACTCCCAAGCATTGGCCCGGTTTCACCGAGAGGCGCACGCGGCGTCCGCCCTGAACCATCCGAACATCTGTACGATTTATGAAATCGGGCAAGAAAACGGGAACCCCTTCATCGTCATGGAGTACCTCGACGGCGTCACGCTGAAGCATCGCATCGCAGGAAAAGCCGTCGAGACCGATGCTTTCTTAAGTCTGGCAATTGAGATTGCGGATGCTCTCGACGCGGCGCATGCCAAGGGGATCGTCCATCGCGACATCAAGCCGGCGAATATCTTTGTCACCGAGCGCGGCCACGCCAAGATTCTGGATTTCGGACTAGCGAAGCTGTCGGCGAGACCGGGCGCGGATGCAACGGTCGCGACGATCGATTCGGAGGAACATCTCACAAGCCCCGGCGGCGTGTTGGGCACCGTTGCCTACATGTCCCCTGAACAGGTTCGAGGGAAGGAACTGGATGCTCGCACGGACCTGTTCTCGTTCGGTGCTGTGCTCTACGAGATGGCCACCGGGCAGCTTCCGTTTCGCGGCGAGACTTCGGGAGTGATCTTGGAAGGGATTTTGAATCGCACTCCCATTTCCGCAGTGTACCTAAACCCGGAAGTTCCATCAGAATTGGAGAGCATACTGAGGAAGTCGCTGGAAAAGCATCGCGAGCTTCGTTACCAGCACGCCTCCGACCTGGGTGCGGACCTGAAGCGCTTGAAGCGGGACCTGGATTCCGCGCAGATGATGGTAACCGCGTCCCACCCCAGCAATTCGGATAACCACACCCGATCCTCCGAAGCGAACTCCGCGACGGGACAGCTAGAACCCATTGTTCAGGCGAACATCCTGCGCAAACTGTTAATGCTGATCCAAATCATGTACCTCGCCTTTTACCTCAGCGCATTGGCGAAGTTGGAATCCGTTCATGATTTCCCTGAGTTGGTCATGCCAGGGACGGGATCGACCCTGCCCGCTATTGTGCTGGTGACCGCGGCTGTAGGAATAGCGGTTCGCCTGTATTTACTCTCTTCGCTTTGTTTCAACCATCCACAATTGGGCCAGAAGTTTCGGAAATTGTTTCCCTACTTGTTACCCCTGGATCAGCTCTGGGGACTTTCGCCTCTTTTGCTGGTGAATCGGATCGGCTTGGGACTGGTGTTTGCAGCAATGGCTGCTTTGCTGTACCTCCCCTTCTCACAGCGCACTCTAGTCCGAATGGCCTATGCCTCAGGGCGGCAGGAAAGCGCAGAAATGAAGGCAGGATTCTCATGAAGGCACAGCGCGCGTCCTACCGACCTTCATCGATATTGGTTACTCCTCTTCGTGTACAGAAAACTGAGTCACTCTCATCGGTTGTCAGTAGAGCTGGCTCAAATCGATCAGGAGAGCTCGATGAATGCTGATGTGGTTCAGAAAGCCACAGAATTGCTCATGGTTGTAGGTCTTTGCAGTCTGTGCGCAGCCTGCATGAGACTCGTTGATGAGATCTGGTTTTAGGATGTGCTCCTTCACTCGAGTTATTGATGCACGGGGGACACACTGGAATTGAACGTGGCTATATAGAGACTACTGCGCTTTATGCAAGGAAATTTCCCGCTTATCGTAGCTCTGCTTACCGTAAGTCTCGCAAGTACGGCGGCCGAACTGAAGCAGGAAACGACCTCCGCCTTCAACAGATACGTCGCTGCCACAGAGGACAGAATCAACAGCGAGCTACGTCATGGTGGAGCGTTCCTTTATGTGGACGACCTTCCGACCGACGCCATGAAGAGATCTTACGACAAGCTCAAGAATGGCGAAGTACTCGTGGAAAAAGGAGAGATTAAACGCCCGGGGCTTAACTCGGATGTTCCTGACGGAATGGTGCATCACTGGATTGCGGTCATACTCATTCCCGGCGTGACTCTGGCGCAGGTCGTGCCGATAGTGCAGGACTATGACCGGCGAGCGGAACTCTATAAGCCGGAGGTGATAGCCTCCCATCTGATCTCTCATCAGGGTAATGATTACAGGTTTTTCTTGCGTCTGTATCAGAAGCGTTTCACTACTGTAGTCTTCAACACGGAGTATGCCACCCACTGGGGCCAAGTCGATCCCCGGAGGATTTATTCACATTCCATCAGCACTAAGATTGCTGAGGTAAAGGACTCCGATCATCCAGATGGTGAAGAGTGGCCCGTCGGCCAAGGTCGAGGCTATCTCTGGCGGCTCAACACCTATTGGCGATTTGAAGAGAAGGACGGCGGCGTCTACATGCAATGCGAGGCCCTGTCGTTGACCCGAGACATTCCTTTTGGACTGGGCTGGCTAATAAAACCGCTGGTCACCAAGATTCCTAGAGAGTCTCTCAGTCGCGCGTTGGGCCAGACCCGAGTGGCAGTGCTGCAACAACCCGGCCCCTAGCTCATGCGGCTAGCGAAGCCAATCCTTCGCCGCCTACTCAAGCGTCAGGAGAAGGTCCCCTATGTCGCTCCGGGTAAACCGAAGCAAACTCTTGAGAACAGGCGTTACCACGTTTTGACCGCCTGGTCGATGAGCGTTATGGCGATGTTTCAACACTATCGATGAACTCTTCGAGGCTCTTAGCGGAAGCGAGTGGCCCGCTGGACTTTTGATTTGTGCCGGGCCCCGGTACTCGTCTTTGATTCCGTCGACGACCGACCTTAGCTCATACGTGAGAAAGACATGTTTTTGGACCCGAGCAGCCAGTCGAATATTGGCAGGAAAATGGGGCCGTTGAAGCTTTCGATATAGGCATTCTGCGCAGGCTTGCCTGGCTGAATGAAATCCAGTCGCACCCCACGTTGCTCGCTCCAGGCCGCCAGTGCCCGTCCGCG
>JBLNFC010000304.1:0-5338 GCA_050263355.1 Acidobacteriota bacterium | reverse complement strand
CCCCGGGATTTGGGGGCAGTTGGACCAGTCGCTTGTCATTTCAAAAGGGGAACAAGCCATGGTAGTCGGGTGCGAAGACGTCTGGCGTGAAGTCTCGAATTACGTGGACGGAGAACTTGATCCATCGTTGCGCGTTGCCATGGATGCGCATATTGCCGGCTGTCGCAAGTGCAAGGCCGTGCTGGAGGGCACCGGCAACATTGTTGAGCTGTACGGCGATGAGCGTCTCTACGAGTTGCCGGTTGGTTTTAGCCAACGTATGCGCGCGAGATTGGAAGAAAATATGCCGCGCCAGCGAGGCACTGCCTGGGGCTGGATGGTGGCCTTTGCCGCGGCGGTTCTGGCCGTGGGTACCTTCGCCATAGCGAACTCGGCGGCAGTGGTCCAGAGTGCTTTACGATCACCGCACGCCCAGCCTGGTGTTCATGTTCCTCCAGAGATGATGGTGGTGGTAGCGGACGGCGGAAAGACCTTTCATGTGCAGGGCTGCAGATTCATCCACGACAAAACTGTACGCAGCATGCCCGCTGAGCAAGCGATGAAGGAAGGTTACACACCCTGTATCCGGTGCATGAAGAAATACCTGAATGCAACTGCCCTCTGGATCCCAGCACCTGTCCTGTTGGACGCACACGGGCTCCGCGGTAATCATTCGGCTGGCGAGTAGCTACGCCGCCTCGGCTCTCTGGCTGTCCCTGCCGCTGTCTAAGCCTTCTCTTCTAGAGTCTTGCCGGCCACGTCCATAACAAGTTCCCGGCGAGATTCTTCCGATCCTTTACGCGATTCGAGAACGCGCACGCGGCGTGCCGCAATATTGGCTGCATCGAGGCGCAGCAACCTGCCTCCACGGACTTCAATGTAGAAACGGAACCAATCTGTGCGAAACAGACGGCCAGAAGCATAGAACGTGATAGAGGCGGCAATCTGCCCTTCGAAATCGTCTCCCGTGCAGACTGTCAAGCGCTTTCCCAGTTCTTGCGTCCAGGTCATTCCGCCGACGAGCGGCTCATTGAGAAAGTGTCGTCCAAATGGAATCGCATGAGTGGTGCGCCGCAACTGAACCATTTGCAATAGGACAGAAATCTTGGCGAGATTCGTAACCACGATGCGAGCATCGCTGGACGAAATCTTTTCCAGCTTGATGTGTAATTCGGGCGACCACTCCCGCTCGAATTCCTCGCGAGCTAATGCGAGGCTCCGCTCCGTTGTTTCCGCATAGCGCAGAGTTGCTCGCGCCAAAATCAAGCTCAGCACGGTCGTGACCACCGTGCCCACGAGCGGAATGTACGCAATGAACAGGGAGAGCGGCGAACTCAACTGCGTGAACGATGGCAGGTGCATAGAGTGCGTTGGCCCCCTTCGAGCGCTTGATCGAATCAGATGGCATGGCGTTCTGGCAGGTCTACGGCGTCGTGGCCGATTGCCACAGTCTAACGGGACTGGCAGGAATGGCGCGGAACGGCAGGGAAGTTTCGCGCAAGTTTTTGGGGCATCGGCCTTTGGTCATGCGCTCGGGTGCTGCAATGGTGTTAAGCAGCCAACCTCACCGCAGCCAAGAGCTTAGCAGCGGGAAGTCTCGGAATGCGGTTATCCCAGAATCGCTAAATGCGACAGCACGTCTGCATTCTCCAGAACGGCTCGCATCGATGTGGCATTCTGCCGGCTGGCTAATTTCTTCAAAGCCGCAAAAACACGCATGCTTCTCATATCATCAATTGCGTCGCCCAGCGACACTGCGAAGTGCAACATGACACTCGAGTCCCGGTAACAATCAGCAATGCATGCCGTGCAACCATCGCGCACGAGAGGAGTCCGCGCGAACTCCCAAACTGAACACAGTTTCCTGTCCCAGGCATCGCAGCGCCACATATCGAAGTTCCAGTCCATATAGAAGCTCTTGTAGCCGCCATAACAAACGAATTTCTCAGGTTCCTTTCGCAAATGACGTTTCATGTCTTCAATGGAAGCGCGCGGATTGTTAACGGGAAAGAGTTCGCGGAGCGCGTTGACGGAATCGAACGCCTGGATCACCTCTTGATCGGTGAAATTCATGAGACGAGAAGTGTCAGACCACGCCAGCGAAGACGATCCCAGCCGCGCTCTCTGGGGATAGGAGAAAGTGACCGCCCTGAATCCTAAATCTTTAAGGAGCGGCACCAGTGAGCGGTAATCATTGATCAACTTGCTCATTGCCACTTGCGCGATCGAGGTAATTCCTAATTTCGGCATCCGGGAATTTGCTTCTCGAACTCGGTCGCACAATCCTTTCAGACCGCGGTTCGATTCGTGATCGGCAACTTTGGCTGCGTCGATAGAGACGTAAATATTCTTCAGACCGGCGGCGGCGAGTTGCTCGATTCGTTGCGGCAGGAGCCAGCCATTGGTAATGAGCGCAGGCCCCATCTGGCGGGCTACGGCCATCGAGATCATTTCTACAACGCGCGGATGCAGCAACGGTTCTCCGCCAAAGATATTCAGATAGCGAACTCCACGCGCGTAAAGAATCGCGAGAGCATCATCAAATTTGTCTATGTCAAGCCAGCGCAGATTAGCAACCTTGCCCCGTGCAAAATTGCAGAAGTCGCACGTGGCGTTGCAGGAGTTTGTGATCGCTATGTTGCAAATCGCCGGTCCACCATGACGAATGAGACGCATCATGTCCCACGTTCTGGAAGCGAGTGTGCTCAAACTGCCCCTCTGGCCGAGATTGTTCGGCCGACCGGAAATCCAGCAGAGGGTAGTGCCTCAAAAGCGGTGGGGTAATCGGGATAGTCGCGTAGATCACGCTGGGAAGAACTGGAGGTGAGTAGACGTCCGGTACAACAGCTCTTCCGTCAGCAGGCCAATTGATCGCGTGTCAGCTTCAGACCGTTCAGATTGCCCAAGACCGTGACAGCGATATTTTCGGTGCGGAAGAAATCGTTGGCCAGGTTTTGCAGGTCATCCGCCGTGACGCTTTCGATGCGTTCGATCAGTTCGTCGAGGTCGTAAAAGCGCTCAAAATACATTTCCTGGCGCGCCAAATTCGACATGCGGGCTGTGCTCGACTCCAGCGAAAGCATAAGGCTGCCTTTTAGCTGGTCTTTACAGCGCCGAAGTTCCTCTTCAGGTACGGGACCCGACTTCAGATTACGAAATTCCGCAATAATCGATTCCACCACTCGGCTGGCAGACGTGCGCGAGGTGCCGGCATACACACCAAGACAGCCCGTGTCGCGATAGGGATTCAAGTCGCTGTAGATAGCGTATACAAGTCCCTGGCGCTCTCGGATGTTCTGGAAGAGGCGCGAACTCATTCCACCCCCGAGCACTGTATTGAGAATGTATGAGGCATATCGCTTCTCGTGAGCGATGGGGTGGCACGGCACCCCGATACAAATCTGAACCTGCTCAAGGGACTTCTTGTTCCGCATGATGATGCCCGGAACCACCTTGGGCGGATGGCTGTGGAATCCGTTGGTGCCGGCCTGCATGTGCTGGAAGTGCTTCGTGACCAGATCCACGAACCGCTGGTGGTTAATGTTTCCCGCGGCTGCGATGATCAGGTTTCCTGGATTGAATCGCCGCTGGTACGAATCAAACACCACCTGCTGCTCGAATGTCCTGACGGTCTCCTTGGTGCCGAGAATAGGCTTTCCCAGCGGGTGATCTTTCCAGAAGTTCTGCGTAAAGATTTCATGCACGAGATAGTCCGGATTGTCCTCGTCCATCTTGATTTCTTCCAGGATCACGCCCCGTTCTCGGCCGATATCTTTGACATCAAAGACGGGATTGAGCACGAGATCGCTCAACACATCCATGGCGATCGGTAGGTGCTCGTCCAGGACTTTAACGTTGAAGCAGATGCATTCCTTGGCGGTGAATGCGTCCATATTGCCGCCAATGGAATCGACTTGCCGCGCAATGTCCTCTGCACTGCGATGCTTAGTGCCCTTGAACACCATGTGCTCGATAAAATGCGAGATGCCGTTCCACTCGGGATCTTCGTCGCGCGAGCCGGTTTTGACCCAGATGCCGACCGAAATCGAGCGGATGTGCTGCATCTCTTCGGTGATAACCGTGAGACCATTAGGCAGCATTTCACGCCTGATATGTCGTACATCGTCAACCATGAGAATTCACCAAGCCGGCCAGCAGAGAACCGGAGCCGTTCTTATTGTGACACAGCACGAGGGGATGCGCTTGCGTTAGATTATGACATTTACTTTCAGTGACTTAGAGTTAATGCGACTACTGTTGGGACGCTCCCTCGCTATCCTGTGCAAATCCCGGTAGCCTAGCAGGGGACTAGATGCATGAACGATCCGAAACAGACCGAACTGCTGGGCATGGACTTGCCGGAGCTCACAGCCCTCGCAGAACAGGCACAACAGCCCCCCTATCGCGGCCGCCAGCTGTTCGAGGCTATCTATCGCCAGCGAATTGATCGCTTTGAACACATTTCGACCTTGCCCGAGGCATTCAGAAGCGTTTTGTTGAATCGAGGACTGAGGGTGGGAATTCCTCGAATCGAAAAGAAGTTCATCTCACGCGATGGCACGGTCCGTTATCTGGTCAAGTTTTCTGACGAACAGACAGTTGAAACCGTGTGGATGCCAGAAGGTGATGAGGGTGAAACCGGAGATGGCAGCGAGGCCGGCGAACAGTCAGAGAACACACGTAACCGTCCCTGGAGCCGCGCAACCATTTGCCTGTCAAGTCAGGTGGGTTGCGCTGTCGACTGCCAGTTCTGTATGACGGCTCTGCTGGGTGTTAAGCGAAACCTCAGTGCTGGAGAAATCGTTGGCCAGGTTCTGGCTGTGCTTGCTGATCAGCATGTTTCTCCTCCCCAAGACCGCGTGAACCTTGTGTTTATGGGCATGGGCGAGCCTTTCCTGAATTATGCGAACTTCATGAAAGCAGCGCGTCTTTTGGCCGAAGGTGTGGCCATTCCTGAGTCGCGAATGACTGTTTCAACGGCGGGTATCGTTCCGAAGATCTACGATTTTGGGAAGGAGCCAGTGCGGCCGAAACTGGCTATCTCCTTGAACGCTTCCAACGACGAGTTGCGTACGCGCTTGATGCCTATCAATCGAAAGTGGAATCTCGAGCAACTCATGCAGGCGGCACGAGGATTTCCTCTCCGCCCCCGCGAGCGCCTGACGTTCGAATATGTGCTGCTGGACGGGGTCAATGATAGCGAACAGAATGCCCGTGAAGTACTGGCATTGACTAGTGGCATGCGTGCAAAAATCAACCTGATCGCGTTGAATCCAGGTCCTGGGATCGCTTTTCGAAGCCCTGCCGAGGCTAACCTATTGAAATTCCAGAGCATTCTGGTGAATGGCGGGTTGCCAAC
>JBLNFC010000303.1:0-7293 GCA_050263355.1 Acidobacteriota bacterium | reverse complement strand
CGCTAATGCTCAGATCTCATAATCCGGAAAGTACTCGCGTGCGAAATCCTGCTTCCCATTGTTGGACACGGGTCGCTCTTCATCAATCGACAGGTCCGGCTCTGCTCCCAGCGCTTCGTGCGAGTGCTCCTGAAACTTTTGCCGTAGCTCGTGAACTTCGGAAGCGAGCTTGATGATCACATCAGACAGAGGATCGCGGATTTCCTTGGGATCGGTAATTACCACCCGTTTACCATCGCGAAGCACAATATGACCAGGCACTCCCACGATGGTCGAATTCGGAGCTACATCGCGCAGCACGACCGAACCCGCGCCCACCCGGGAGTTGTCACCGATCGTGACATTTCCCAAAACCCGGGCGCCTGTACCGATCGATACGTTATTTCCGATGGTGGGATGACGCTTGCCTTTTTCCTTGCCGGTGCCGCCGAGAGTTACGCCCTGATAGATGGTGACATCATCACCAACAATCGCGGTCTCGCCGATCACGACTCCCATCCCATGATCGATAAAGAGGCGCCGCCCGATTTGTGCACCGGGATGAATTTCAACGCCAGTAAGCCAGCGAAACCATTGAGAATTTAGGCGGGCCAGCAACCGCAAACCATGACGCCACAGCCAGTAGCTGATGTGGTGTCCCCAGACAGCGTGCAGCCCCGGGTAGCAGAGGAACACTTCAAAATAGGAGCGCGCAGCAGGATCACGCTCCATGATCGTGGAAGCGTCCTCCCGAACGGATTGGAGGAAAGAAAGCATTGCACTCGCGCTAGTTCCCCTCCGAGCACCTTCCACGCTGGCCTTAAGACCGCTCCGCACCTTAGCGCAAAGCCAGTCTCCGAAACTCAGGATCTAAACCGCTACCGCTGCCGCTGTCATCTCCATCGCCTCTTTGCGCAAATGCTCGAAGAGGATGCTGCTCAGGTAACGCTCCCCGAAGCTGGGTAGAACCACGACTATGAGCTTGCCCTTGTTCTCGGGACGCCGTGCGACTTCGATGGCTGCAACCACAGCTGCACCGGAAGAGATCCCCATTAAAAGTCCTTCTTCTTGTGCTAAACGCCGGGCCATATTGATCGAGTCGTCGTTAGTCACTGTGACTACCCCATCGATCAGGTCAGTGCGGAGAATCTTCGGAATGAAACCTCCGCCAATGCCTTGAATCTTGTGTGAGCCGGGTTGCCCACCAGAGAGCACCGCACTGTCTTTGGGTTCGACGGCGATGATCTTGAAGTCCTTCTTGCGGGGGCGAATGTATTCACCGACTCCGGTGAGTGTTCCGCCGGTGCCAACGCCCGCGACCAGGATATCGATCTTTCCGTCAGTGTCCTCCCATATTTCAGGCCCGGTCGTTTCCACGTGAATTTTAGGATTCGCAGGATTTTCGAATTGTTGAAGCATGTAGCTGTTGGGTGTTTTGGCCATCACTTCTTGTGCCTTGGCGATAGCCGCTTTCATTCCCTGTGCTCCGGGTGTAAGGATCAACTCGGCGCCAAACGCCCGCAGCAGTACGCGACGCTCTAAACTCATCGTGTCTGGCATCGTGAGGATTAGGCGATAACCCCTGACCGCAGCCACAAACGCGAGGCCGATTCCGGTGTTGCCGCTCGTAGGTTCTATAAGAACTGTCTTGCCCGGCTGGATCTTGCCGCTGCGCTCAGCCTCAGCGATCATGCTTACGCCGATCCTGTCTTTAACGCTGGCACACGGGTTGAAAGATTCCAGCTTCGCGGCCACTCGCGCGTGGCATCCCTCGGTAACCTTGTTCAGATAAACGAGAGGGGTATGACCTATCAGTTCGGTAATATCGTTCGCAATCTTCACGCCAACGCTCCTTGTTTAGACCCAACAATGTATCGCGTTCTTAACCAGATGCACAGATCGCCGGAGCGGGCGCAAAAAGTAAGTTGCTGCGGCTCGCATATCACCGTTCGGAGTTCTGCAAAGCAGAGTCAAAAGAAAAGCCCCGCCGTCGTGGGCGGGGCTGTGCTATGCGGATAAGTCGTTCTACTGCTGCTGCGGCGGGGCTTGCTGTTGCTGCGGTGTAGCTGGCGCCGCCTGAGGTGGTTCAGGAGCGGTGCCCGGCTGCTGCTGAGGAACGCTTTCGCTGCCGGGTGCAGGTGCTGTCTGGACCGAATTGCCGCTCGTTGGTGCAGGCGCCGCGGCCGAAGGCGCTTCCTGCCGCGGAGCCACGTAGGGAACCGTGGGTGCATGAGTGACTTGCCCGCGCTCGGCGTCAGCAATATCGATACCCAGTTTGCTGAGTGTGATACCGGTTGCGCGATCCAGTTCTACCCGTGATTTCTCGTAAGACGAACTGGCAGCCACCAACGTCGAACGGGCTTGTGTTAAGGCACTTTGCTGCTGAAGTACCAGGGTCGAAGTGGAAGCGCCGAGAGCGTATTTTTTCGATTCCGCCTCAAACGATTGTTGTGCAAGCGCGACGGCAGCCTTGGCGGCGGCCACGCTGGCTCGATTCTGCTGTAATGCAAATTGCGCGTTACGGACCTCGATGCGAACCTGATTCTCGAGCTGCTGCAACCGCATCTGTGACTGTCGATATTCCAGTTCCGCGCGGACCTGGGTAGCCTGCGCTGCCCGATTGCGCAGCGGTATATTCAGCTGCAGGCCTGCGCCTTTATCGGGAGCCGTCGAGTCAAACAACTGCCCAAACGCTCCGCCATAACTGACATTGCCACTTTTGAATGTCGGTGGAATATCCGCGGGGTTTACGCAGAAGCCCGTGCTTGTAGCCGAGCAAAGAGGAACGTTAGGGTTAACGTTACCACCCACGCCTGAGCCGCCGTAATACGCAAAGGCGCTTAGGGTAGGCAAAAGTGCATTTTTCGCGGACTTGTTGTTGATGTCGCGGTTGACAAGGTCAATGCGCGATTCCGAGAGTTCCGCCCGGTGGCTTAAAGCGTCGTTGACCAGGTCTTGAACGGGTGTCACTGGCTCCTGATCGGGAACCACCATCACAGAAGTGGGAATTACTTCGGCCCCGGCCAGCGAAGGATCAACAAGAGTCCGGCTGAGTGCGTTCTTCATCAGCAATTGTTGTAGCTCCAGATTCGTGCGAGCGAGAGTCAGTTGCTGCTGGTCAGTGGCTACCACACTCTGCGCACGCACAATCTCGATCGGTGCCAGGGTTCCGATCTGTACCTGTTTCTGGTTGTCGGAAAGAGTTTTATTGGCTAGCGCGAGCGCTTCCTCTTGCACCTTGACGTTTTCGTAGGCATTCACCAGGTCCCAGTAGATGTTCTGGATCTGGTTGACCGTGGTGATGACCTGAAGGCGGAAAGCGACATCGGAGATCTCGCGGTTATTCTTGGCGATACGAATAAAGCGCGTATTCGAAAGCAGGCCCAGCCCCTGCAGCAGCGGCTGAGTCAGAGTGAAGCGAAAACCGCTATTCAAGGTTGGACTCAGCAAAGAGAACGGCTGATTGGTAGTGACACGGCTGTTGTTAAAGCCCAGCGTCAGGTTCGTGCCCCAGTGAAAACCTTGTGTGTAGCTGAAATCCACGGTGCTCGTATTCTGGGTTATGAAGGGCACGCCGCCGAATGCGCTCGTGCTCTGAGACGTGTTGCGGTCCAGTTGCAATGTCCCGGTAAGAATGGGATCAAACGACGGAACAGGCGCGCCAACGCCTAACGTAGAGGTGACCAGACCCGAAGATCCTGTCCCCGCGCCGCCCGCGCCGGTCGTAGTTCCACCTGCGCCGCCACCTTGAGAGCCCGTGGTAGCCGTCCCACCTGCCGAGGTGGTAGGAGTGCCTCCCGGCGTGCCTTGCACCACGCCAGTATTAACACCGCGGGTTGCCTGGCCAGAATTGGCCAACATGATATCGGTATCCGCAATCGGCAGATTGTAACGCGCAATGGCGATATCCAGGTTGTTCTCCAGAGCCAGCGCGATCGCATCCGGCAGCGACAGCATGAGCTTGCCATTCTGCATCAGCTGATCGATGCGCGGCGTATTGCTCAAGTTCGGGGCCTCGACCGTGCGCGGAATGTAAGGTCCGATTGGGTTAGGGAAGTGCGAGCGCGGCTTTGAATAGCTGGAAAACTCGAACGCCTGGGATCGCGGAGACTGTGCCTGCGCAGGTGTCGATTGGGAAGGGGCGTTCGGCGCCGATTGAGCCGTGTCCTGCGCCCAACCGGGCGCGATAAGAAGTGCAGCCAACGCCAGGGAAACCAACTGGCGGGCGAAAGAAATCAAACGCGGGAATTGCATTCCATTCTCTCCATGGAAATATGAATCAGAATCTGAGGTCACTGTTCAGTACGCAACGCGCACTACATAGGTTCCAAATTATTGCGGGAACAGAGGTTGTGCCCCGCAGTCCGTTGTATCCGGGAGATGCAATAGTATATCTGACGCATGCAGTAGCGATTTAACTGCACCCACCGTCCACACGTAAAACTTTGTAAATCCCTGCGTTAGATGACGCAGCCACGCGGAGGACTCGGAAGGTTGATGCGCAATATCAAGCTGGTGCTCGCCTATGACGGACACGATTTTTCCGGTTGGCAAATCCAGCCCGACCGGCCAACCGTGCAGGGCACACTAGCGACATGTATTGGACGCCTCACCGGCGAAAACGTTTTGCCGCAGGGCTCCGGCCGCACCGACGCCGGAGTTCATGCTTTGGGACAGGTGGCGACTTTTGAGACGCAATCATCAATACCCGTGCAGAACATGGTAGTAGCGCTGAATGACCTGCTGCCCCCGGCGATCCGCGTACTGCAAGCAACCGATGAACAACCTGATTTTCATGCGCGAAAGTCAGCTTCCGCCAAGACTTACCGGTACCGCATTTATCGCGACGCGATTTGTCCACCATTCCTCGCACGATACGTTTGGCACTACCCCTATCCCCTCGAAGAAGAACCAATGGGGCGCGCCGCCGCCGCTATCGTCGGAGAATATGACTTCACTTCCTTCGCGGCAGCGGATCCCGAGCGAGGCAGAGAAGAGGACGAGCGGTCGGCTGTGCGAACCATCTTCTCGTCAGAGTGGCGCCGCTGCGCTGACGAGCTTATCTATACCGTTCGCGGCAGCGGATTTCTGCACCACATGGTCCGCAACCTCGTGGGAACCTTTCTGCTTGTTGGGAAGCAGAGTTTGCAACCAGAAGATATCGCGCGGATCCTGCAGGCTCGCAACCGCTCGACCGCTGGCGCCACCGCCCCCGCGAGTGGCCTTTACCTCGTCGGGGTGGAATACTAGCACTGCTGGAGAACCCCATGGCTACCGATATCGCAATCGAGACGCGGACCATCACCTCGGTGAATCCGGCAACCCAGGAGAACCTCAAAACCTACCCTTGTGCCACCGCGAGCGAAGTGCAAGATGCCGTGGCGCGGGCGCACATTGCTCAAGCCGCCTGGAATTTGTCTGGAATAAGAAGGCGGATAGATGTCTTGCGAGGTTTCCAGCGCTTGCTGCATCAGAGGAAATCAGACGTCGCCCGTGTAATCACCAGTGAAGCGGGCAAGCCTTACGTCGAGGCACTGCTCACCGAAGTCTCGGTCGTACTGGATGCGGCGAGATTTCTGATCGAGAACGCGGCTTCCTTGCTTCGCGACCAACCCGTGCCTCATGGCAGCCTCGCCATGAAGACGAAACTCGGCGCCTTGCTCCGTGAGCCCTATGGCGTGATCGGAATTATCTCTCCATGGAACTACCCGTTCTCGATTCCGTCCACCGAGAGCCTTGCTGCCTTGGTTGCAGGAAACGCAGTCATCCTCAAGCCCTCCGAACTGACTACGATGTGTGCCTTCGAATTGCAGAGCTTGCTTCATTCTGCTGGCGTTCCCAAAGACGCATTTCAGGTCTTACCTGGCGATGGTCCCACAGGAGTGGCTTTGCTGAATTCTCCGTTGGACAAGATCGTTTTCACCGGAAGCGTGCCGACCGGAAAGCGGGTAGCCCAAGCCGCCGCCGCACGTCTGCTGCCTGCAGTGCTGGAGTTAGGTGGCAAGGACCCGATGCTGGTCTTACGCGACGCTGATCTCGATGTCGCGTCAAGCGGGGCCGTGTGGGGCGCCTTTGTCAATGCGGGACAGGCCTGCCTCTCCGTCGAGCGATGCTACGTCGATCGCACCTTGTACGAAGCCTTTTCACAATCGTGTGCGCGCAAAGCCGAGCAGCTTCGCCTGGGTAACGGCATGGACGAGAACACCGACGTTGGCCCTTTGATCCACGAACGCCAACTCGCAATCGTCGAATCGCACGTAGAAGATGCCGTTCAACGTGGAGCACGCGTCTTGACCGGAGGCAAGCGGCTGAGTAATCTCGGACCAAATTTCTATTCTCCCACCGTCCTGGTGGATGTGACCCACGAAATGCGCATCATGCGCGAAGAGACCTTTGGTCCTGTCCTTCCCATCATGGCTTTTGATTCCGAGCAACAAGCGGTACGCCTCGCGAACGATTCTGACTTTGGTCTAGCAGCGAGTATCTGGACTCGCGACAGCGCACGAGGACAGGCGCTCGCGCGGCAAATTCGCGCCGGAACCGTGATGGTGAATGACGTTGTGACATGCTTCGGCATCAGTGAAGCTCCGCATGGTGGAGTCAAGGCGAGCGGATTAGGGCGCACCCACGGCAGCTTTGGACTGGAGGAGATGGTTTGGCGCAAGTACGTCGATTCAGATCGCCTACCCAGCCTGAAAAAAGTCTGGTGGTACGGATATAGCGCCGGGTTCTCGCGCCAGATGGAAGGATTCGTCGATCTTCTTTTCTCCAACCATGCCGTTGCGAAGTGCAGAGGCGCGTTACGTTCCGCAGGCTCCTACTTTAGAGAACGGCGGCTGTAGCACAGGAATTTCCGGAGAATCACATGAGCTCTGATCCCAAACGCGAGATGTTGCGCCACACCCTGGCGACTCTGGCCTACCGCGCGGCCAAGGTGTTGAGAGGTATGCCGGTAGAGTGTGCTGGTTTCACTTCCAGCGAAGGCTGCCGCACGCCCCTTGAGATTCTTGCCCACATCAATGACCTGTTCGATTGGGCCCTCTCCATCGCGGAGGGTCATCAGCAATGGCGGCCGTCTACGCCTTCTGACTGGAATGCTGAGGCTGAACGCTTTTTCGCGACTTTGAAACTCTTTGATAACTACTTGGGCTCCGAAAAGCCCTTGCAAGCTTCGCCGGAAAAGCTATTCCAGGGGCCCATAGCGGATGCGCTAACACACGTGGGCCAACTGGCGCTATTGCGCCGTACGGCGGGGGCGCCAATCCGAGGCGAAAACTATTTCGTAGCTGAAATCAAGAGCGGCAATGTCGGGTC